>JAIRNN010000238.1 GCA_031257995.1 Spirochaetaceae bacterium
CTCCCTCTGCCCCTATTTCAAGAAATTTTATCTCATACCTCTTGCTTATTTCTTCGCATGTTTCCTTTATTGTCTTGTCTGCTGCTTCATTTATTCCTGCCCGCCTATACTTCGCAGGACATACTATATGATACAATAACACCGATACATTATGTGATTTGTGTATAAATTCACTCATTCACAAAGTCTATCTTACTTTGACTATAATTTGAACCGCCCTGAAGGGCGGGGAATTAAACCCCAAGAGATTAAACTTACATATAATGACCTGCGCAGCATACACATTCCCCCTATTTTCCACAAAGCCCGTTTGACTTCGGATTTCCACGCAATTCCGTCACTTGACCAGACGGTACCTTTGGCACGTTGTTAGGACGTTCTGTTTCATATATCTCCGTAAATGTTCGCGCAGCAACCGTATTACCGTTTTGATAATAAAATGCGCCTGGATTATCTTTACTTTGTGTAAAAAGAGATTCCTCTTTTACTTTTTCTATTTCGGCATTACGGTGTTCTGTTAGTCCTTCTTTATCCGAGGATATAACGGTGCTTTCCCGAAGTTCTTTTAGTTCTCCATCTTGAAAAAAGTAGATGTGTCCCCATAGAAATAGATGGGTTCCAGTCCCCACGGATCCACCCAGTTTACCGGATCGTTATTCACATACACGAACCAGTTGCCACCATCCCGTATCGGATCCACCGTCGTAAACCGCGCCATCTCCGACTGGTAGTCCCGGTACCCGTAGTTGTAGAGGCCGGTTACCGTATCGTAAGGCTTGCCGATATAGCCTAATCCCATGCCGTTTGAGAAATCGCCTTTGTACGGCTTCCCGAAGGCATCATACTCGTAGCGTTCCTCCAGCAGTCCGTACTCGTTGGATATGCCGCGCGCGCTTCCCAAAATGTCTTTACCCAAGTATACCGTGCCCCCCGTGTAGGTGGACGTATCCAAGCGGTTTATCGCCACCGGTTCCCCGTTGGCGTACAATGTCGCGTTAATGCCGACATACCTGTGTTCCGGCACTGCTCCTTCCCCGTTGGTGCGGCCCTGTGACGCTGCTCCGGCATCCGGCACCCACATTGAGCAGCCCTCCACGCGGTTAATGACAACCTCGGTATCCTCGCCGTAATGAGTGCCGCTCACGGCATTGTACAGCGACAGAAACGCCTTCTTGCCGGAAAAGAGGGACCGAGGGTGTCCTTGAACATTGAACCCATGTGATCACCGCCCCGCATTTTTCAACGCCCGTTCCATCTGCGAAAGCCTCCCCGCGAGACTGCAATCCGTCCGTGCGCCCTCGCTCTCAATGGTCCAGCGGTACCCGCCCAACAGCGCGGGATTCACTTTCGTTTCGAGCGAAACGGCTTTTGCGCCGTATTTTTTCCCCAATGCTGTCTCAAGATCGCGGAGAAACCGCCCATGTGTCTCTTCTTTCCCGGCGGCCTCAAGCGTCCCTCTCAGCACACCCTGCCGCTTGTCGATGAGACGGCCGATGGCATCCGTCAACCGGGCGTACTTTCCATTTGCGCAACACTCGCCCTCGCGCCGCATAAAGAGCCGCGTCAACGCGACCGCCGCGCGAACCCCCGCGATCCCCGTCTCTCCGGCGGCCTTTTCCACAGTGGCCGCAAACCTATCGGCGGACCGGGTTCCGGGCGCAAACGCCGACACCCTTCCGGCAAGCGGGAGGACGGTACCAAGGAACTCCAGCCCGAAAGCCGGGTCTTCGCCGTCTTTGCCGCATACCGCGAGATAGGCTTCCGCCCACCGGTCCGCGTTGAACATCAGCCGCCCTTTCCGGTAAGCAGAGATGCCGCGAAGGTGCGGTTATCTTCGCTTGAAAGATTGCGGCCCAGCAGTTTCCCCGATGCCTGAATGACCAGCGCGGCGGCCTCCGCCTTGAACACAAGGAACGCCGCTTCTTTTTCCGCCTCAACCTGGGCGCGCGCATTTGCCACGATGGTCTCGGCGTTAACCTTTGCCTCGGCGAGAATAGCTCTGCCTGCGGCCTCCGCCTTTCCCCGTGCCTCGCGCAGAATTACGGCGGCATCTTCGTCGGCCTTCGCCAGCTTTTCCTCAAAGAGGAGTCTTAGCCGTTTCGCCTCGTCGCGGTCCTTGCCGGCAGCCTCACGTTCTGCGGCAATACCCGCCGCCCTCTTCTCCAAAAACGCGCCGACACGCCCAAAAAGAAACTTTTTCAGAAAGAGGAAAAGGACGACCAGATTGACCAGCGTCCAAAGGAACGTGAAATCCAAGTTAAACATCGGTTACGAGCCCCATTTGACGAACAAAATGATCAGCGAGACAACCAGCCCGTAGATGGCGGTGGATTCGGCCAACGCCGCGCCCAGTATCGTGGTCGATACGATCTTCCCGCTTGCCTCAGGCTGCCGCGCGATGCCGTCAACCGCGTGTCCAAAAACGATCCCGATGCCAATCCCCGCGCCCAAACACGTAAACACGGCAATTCCCGCGCCTATCGCCAATAAACCGTCCATAAAACCCTCCTCAAGGTTATTTTTGGCAAGCCCCGGCCCCCGGAAGCCCGCCCTCTTTCGCTTGTTTTCTTCTCTTAATACCATAAAAAGGGGGAAGTCTCCCCCACGCTCCAGACTTGCTCCAGCCTAAGTTTGCTTCGCAAGCTTAGGCTGGAGCAAGTCTTTCGCTACCCCCTCTCCAAAGGACATCGTCCCGGGCTCCGCCCCTAAAACCCCGCTTTAATCACGGCCTTCATCTACAGAGCCCCGCCATTATCCATTTTCAATTGAGGCTGTTTCAAAACACCAAACGAATCTTGGAACAACCGCATTTACAGCGAACCTTCATAAAAATTTAACCGCCAAAGCGAATAAGGCGCAGAAGGGTTTTTCAGACAGATGTGCGTTCTAACGCCAATCTGTCTGTTTTGCCAGCCTTCATAGAAGGCCGCCTTCAATAGTGCCGGTAAAGCCGATAGGCTATCAAACCAGTACGTCTCCATCCTTATTCGCCTTTGCGGTTAATTCCTTATCTCTCTGTCAACTGACAGAAATACCCCAATACAAACAGGTCTTGAAACAGGCTCAATTATCAATTTTCCATTCGCGAAGGTGCGGGCATCCCGCGCGCCTCTTCCTCGGTTTCACAGGCCTCGCCAATAAAAATCATGGTCAAAAAGACGAACACATAGGCCTGCAGCGCGCCGTCAAAAAAATCGAAGTACATCCCGACAAGAGACGGGGCGACGAAAGGAAACGCGAAGTAGAGCAGGTTCATCACGATGAACCCGCCCAGCATATTCCCAAAGAGCCGCAGGCACAGCGAAACAGGCCGCGCAATATAATCAAGCGCCTTCACAAAGCCGTTAATCGGCATGGGCCGGTAAAAACTCCGCAACCAGCCCTTGACCCCCTTGTAGCGGAACTCGCAAAACACCACGACAGCCATCGTCATGAGGGCGAGACAGGCCGTCACATTGAAATTCTTGGTGGGCGGCGCGATCTCCAGCTCGAAATGGTTCAGCGCCTCAATGCGCACATATTTTTCAAAAAACCCGCCCGCCGGCAGTATATTGAAAATCGCGGCGATGTTGGAACACACCAGAAAGAGCAGCACAGTCCCCAGATAGGGTGCAAACGGCTTCCAGCGGCGGCCTATCGTATTCTGGCAGAGGCGATAAATCAGCTCGACAACCGATTCCGCCGCATTTTGCGCCTTGCCGGGAACGGCCCTGAGGCGGCGCGTCAGCACAAGACTGGCAATCATAAGAAACGCCATCACGAGCCACATCACCACCACGGCATCGGTGATAAACGGCACCTCTTTCCCGTTAATCAGCATGGGAAAGTCGCACAAAACCCGCCCGCCAATTTTCTCGTTTATGTATTCGGACACATCCATACTTGCATTTCCTTACGATTCATCACGATGACAGCCGGTATCAGCAGGAGCCCCGCCGCGCCGCCCGCAAACAACCAGACGCTTCGTTTGACACAGAAAACCAGAAACGCCGCCGTAAGCGCCAGTCCCAAAAGCTGATTTACCACAGCAATCGCCGTTTTCCCGCGCCGCGCCGCCAAAACCCGCGGAAAAAGCCGCCCCGTCATGCACATCTTCCCAAACCCCAACGCCGCCCCCAGCGCAATCCCCAGAGGCAATTCCCCGTTGAACATCCCCAATACTGCCGTCACGCCAACCGCTACCGCAACGAAAACGCACGTCAGCCCTGCCAGCCGGGCGGCCAGAAATAGCAACAACCTCTTTGTATCCCGCACCGCATCTCTAGTCTACCCATTATCCGCCGGGGTGTCAAGGGGACGCATTGCCTCAAAATTAATCTAACCCCAAAAAAGTCATGCCTCAAAATAAAATTCCAACCCAAACAGACCGTGCCGATGGAGGGATCGGAGGGTCATATGGGGTTAACTTTGCAACAA
>JAIRNN010000274.1 GCA_031257995.1 Spirochaetaceae bacterium
CCCTCAGTTCCAGCAAAGCCCCTATGCCGGCATTCTCAATACGGGTTTCCCCGTATTTTCCCGTCAGTTCCGAGATTTCCTGTGTTTTGACGCTCTTTTCGCCCCGCCCACTCAGTATACGCCTTTATTCGGACATTGGGAATTTATTTCTATGCGCTTATCCTGACTAGTTCTACCATACTATTGACGGGGCTTGAAAGGCATATTATAATGAAGAATATTGTTCGCATGGATTTCGTTTTATGGCTTAAAGGGCGTGAAGCGGGGGACAGGCGGACAATCATTATTCTATATTATTCCATTATTAGGAGTATTGAGGAGGAAAGCATGCAATTTTACCAAACGAAATGGCCGCTCATCTTGGGTTTGGCTATGACGGTTGTCGTTCTCGCGGGGTGCGCGAAAAAGGAATCGGCGGATGACGGGTCGCTTCGGGTGTTGAACTATTTGGACTTGACATTTGCCAATAGTTCTGACGAAATCGAAACGGTTTGGGAGGCCTTTAACAAGGCGCACCCGGACATCAAGGTTGTCCGGGAGGATCTCTTTAACGAGCCTTACCACAACAAGGTGGAGGCTTACGCGGCGGCGGGGCAGCTCCCCGACGTGCTCTATGCGTGGCCGTCAGGAAGGTCGACGACGCTCCATACCCAGAAACTGCTGAAGGATCTTACGCCGCTCGCCCGAAACGAGCCGGGTTTTGCGAATGATTACCTGCCGCTGGCATTGGATCCGAGCGCGCAGGGCGGCGGGTATGTGGCTATTCTCCCCCGCGCCGTTACGTCGAGCCACGCTTTTTACGTCAACACCGAGGTGCTCGCCGCCGCAGGTTTGACCCCGGCCCAGACCTACGCCGAGCTTAAGGCGCAAGTGCCGGTGCTCAGAGCGAAAGGGATTGATACGGTGCTTATGGCCAACCAGGAATCGTGGGTCATGCAGTCGTGCCTCTTCTCCCTCGTGGCGGGGCGTTTCGGCGGGGAAGGCTGGGAAAAGGCCATCCTGTCGGGAAGCGCCAAGTTTACCGATCCCGCTTTCGTCGACGCGCTCGCCTTTATCAAGACGATGTATGACGACGGGGCGCTTTCCAAGGCGACGCTCTCCACGGACTACGGCAGCGTGGTGGGCCAGTTTGGTACGGGCAAAGGCGCGTATCTCATCGACGGCGACTGGCGGGTCGGCGCGTTCATCACCGACACGTCCACCGGTCAGGCGGTCATACCTCCGGTTCTCCAGGAAAAGATTCTCATCACCGTGTTCCCCGACATTCCCAACGCCAAGCTGAACAAGTCAACATCCGGTATTCTGGGAACGGGTTGGGGCATAAATGCCGACATTCCGGCGGGGTCCGACAGGGAAAAGGCCGCATGGGAACTGGTGAAATGGCTCTCCGGCAAGGAGATTCAGACGTGGTTGCTCGAAACGGGCGGCATCGCCACTCCCACAGTAACGAGCATCGATGTGGGAAGTCTCGCGCTTGAGCCGATGCAGAAAACGATTACGAATTTGGCGAGCCAATATACGACAATGACTGCCGTCATTGACGGGGTGTTCCACAGTGACGTTTTCAACCCCCTGAACGACGGGTTGCAGGAACTGGGGCTTGGGTCCAAGACTCCCCAGCAGGTGGCGGCGGACGTACAGAAGGCGTTTGACGCTTGGCAGGCGGCGCAATAGATGAGACTCGAACCCCTGCGGGGGTTCGAGGCGTTTTCTCTTAGGGATGGCGCTTCCCTATGCGCCGAAAACGCGCCGTGATTATAAAATATGAATGTTAATGCTTCTCTAGAAAAGCGTAAGGAGCGTAAAATGAGTGATTTATCCGCAAAGCGCGAACAGCGCATCGCATATATTGTTTTGGTAGCTCCGGCCGTGCTGATTTATTTCTGCGTCATGGCCTTTCCTACCATTTTTTCCGTCATCCTGAGTCTGACAAACTATAATGGGGGACGGATTTTCGGCAATGCCCGCATAGCTTTCGCGGGACTGGCCAGCTACATCAACATCTTTCAGGATTCCTACTTCTATCTGGCGCTGAAAAACAATATGTTGATCGTCCTTATATCGGTGTTTGGGCAGATTCCGCTGGGGTTTATCCTGGCCTACATTCTGTCCCGAAAACTCGTGCGGGGGACAGATTTCTTTCAAACGATGATTTACCTGCCCAACGTGATCTCGGCGGTCATCATCGGCATTCTGTTCAAGAGTTTTTACCAAAGCCAGGACAGCGTGTATATGGAGATTGTACGGTTTTTCAAGCCCGGCGCGGAGTTTACCGTCAACGAGTATCCCATGATACCGGTGCTGGTGGTCATGCTCTGGATGTATACGGGGATGTACGTGATCATATTCCTTGCCAACCTCCAGCGCATCGACACCTCGATCATTGAGGCATCGAAGATTGACGGCGCGACCGAGGCCCAAGCCCTGTGGTACATCATCTTGCCGGCACTCTCCGGGGTCATTGTTACCAGCGCGATTCTGGCGATTTCCGGCTCGCTCAAGTCTTTCGACCTGCTGTTCGTGATGACCCAAGGCGGCCCGGCAAACCGGACGAGCGTACTCTCGTTATATATGTACAATAAAGCGTTCCGGGGCGCACCGAACTATCCGCTGGCAAACGCCATTTCCACGGTAATGGTGATTATCAGCTTTATTCTCATCGGCATAACCCGGAGTGTGGAAAAACGCTTCGGCGGAAAGGAGTAGACTATGGCGGACGTACGACAAGGGAATATTCCCGCAAAAATTATCATTTATCTTGTTATGGCGGTCTTCACCGTTTTGGCGATTTACCCCATCCTGTGGCTCTTCATCCAGTCGTTCAAGACGACGCAGGAATACCTTACCACGAGCAAGCTGGCCCTGCCCGCCGTGTGGTTCCCCGGCAACTATCCCTACGCATGGCAGATCGGGAACTTCGGTATACTGCTATTGAACAGCATCTTCTACACGGTTGTAACGGTCATCGCGGTGGTGGTGCTGGGCTTTATGGCGAGCTTTGGCTTCGCGAAGATCGAGTGCAAGGCGACACCCTTCCTGCACGGGATGTTCATCATCGGGATTCTCATCACCCTGCAATCCATCATGGTACCGCTCTTCCTCATGGTCAACGCGGTGGGGTTGTACAACACCCGCTGGGGAGTGCTGATCCCCTATATCGGGCTGGGGTTGCCGATGGGCGTGTATCTGGGCACCGAGTTTATCAAGAGCATCCCCCAAGCCCTGATCGAGTCGGCGCGTATGGAAGGCGCGAAGTTCTTGAAAATCTTTTCGAGCATCATATTCCCGATGACCGCGCCGGTCGCGATGACCGTAGGAATCCTCACCTTCACCGCCACTTGGAACGAGTTCATGCTGATCAACATCTTAAGCTCCAGCGACCTCATCAAGTCCATCCCCGTGGGCGTGAACCGCTTCTCCGGCGCGCTGGCATCGGACTACGGCAGACAGTTTTCCGCGCTGGTGATCGGCATGATCCCGATGCTCATATTCTACTTGATATTCAGGAAACAGATCACGAAGGGCGTGGCTGCGGGAGCCGTCAAGGGTTAGGGAGAGCGGAAGGGGGAAGCCGCGCAACAATGTTGCCGGCCCCTCGGTCAAAGCTCACGCCTTGAGCCGCCCTCCGCTGCCCCTTCTGCGGGGCGCCTATTGCCATGCGCGAAATGGGCACAGCCGCTGTGCCAGGCATGTTTCGCTATTCCAGCGGCACGGTGCGGACCCCATGAATAGTTCAAGGTAGATAAAAGCAACAGTGCCCCGGGCCGCGCCCGAAGGCATTCGAAAGGATGCCCCGCCCCCGGATCCTTATAAGGAGTATATATGGCAGCGTTTATACGGCAAGCGCATGGGTCGGATGTCCCGTATCTCTACGAAATCTGTTTGAAGACCGGGGACAACAGCAAGGATGCCACCGATCTTTTCTACGACCCTCTGCTTATGGGGCAGTACTATGCGGCCCCCTACTTTTTCCACGACCCGGGACTGTGCTTTGTCGCGGAAGACCGTGTTCCCCAAGGCTACATCGTCGCGGCGGAAGACACCACCGTGTTCAGGCAGTGGCTGGCGACGGAGTGGCTTCCTCCCCTCAAACGGCGTTACCAAGACCCGTATCCCCCTGAAAAATACCGTTCCCCTTTTGAGCGGCAGATACGTAACTTTCTCTACCATCCGCTCATCATCGACCCTGCTCCGTCGTGGCTCTCGTCCTACCCGGCCCACCTCCACATCGACCTTGTACCCTCCTACCAGCGGCAGGGTTTGGGCGCGAAACTCATCGCGGCCCTTTTCGATGCCTTGGAAAACCGGGGCTGTCCGGGCGTTCATCTGGTCGTAGGCATGGACAACCCCGGCGCGATCGCGTTCTACCAGAAACAGGGGCTTGAAACGATTCGGGAAGCGCCTTGGGCCCTCACGATGGGAAAGGCGTTTGGCAAGCCTTAACCACGGATTGCACAGATGAAGCAGGTACATGCAGGTTCTTGGTTGGAAGATGGGCGGACTGCTGATGACCTCTCTTTTCCACGACGGTAACAATAGCATATTTGTTGTGTTATTGTATTTGAGCCTGTTCCAAAACTCATTTGTATTGGAGTATTACTGTCAGTTGACAAAGAGGTAAGAAATTAACCGCGAAGGCGAAGGCGTTTAGTAAACCGCTGAGGCGAATAGGGATAGAAGCGTGCTGATTTGACAGCCGGTTGGCTTTACAAGCGGTCTTGAAGGCGGCTTTCTGTGAAAGCGGCTTTCTTTGAAAGCTGACAAAACAGGCGAATTGGCGGTAAAAGGCGCGGCTGCCGGTAAAGACCTTCCGCGCCTTCAGTACCGCGGCGCCGAAGCTGGTATCCAAGCGCCGCCTTTATTGGCGCCGCGCCATGCTGCATAACCGCGCTAACGCCCCTAGCACAACCTACGGTCGTGCCTGTTTCGGGCGCGGCATTGGGTGCCTTTGCGGTTAAATTTTCTTGAAGGTTCGCTGTAAATGTGGTTGTTCTAAGATTCGCTTGGGGGTTTTGGAAGAGGCTCATTTATTTACGGCAAAACATTTATGGGCAACCATGCCGCAGGAATGGCAGAAACGCGCTCAACGTTTCGCGTGCGGCATTGGGTGCCCCGCAGAAGGGGAGACTTCCCACTGTCAACAATTTAAGAATTTGTCCACAGATTATACAGATTTCCACAGATTAAAGATAGGTTTTGAAACAAAAATCTGTGTAATCGGGGGAATCTGTGTACCTTTTATTTTGCTTAACTTGTTGATAGTGGGAGACTTCCCCTTATCTTTTGTTTTTGATCTGGTCGCGATACTGTTCTCCGATGGTTCGTAGGATTTCCCATTCTCCGGCTGAGGTGGTGGTGGGCGCGAATAGCGTAGCCTTGTCGTTGTAGTCGATGAGGAACTGGTTCATCGAAAAGTGGCGGTAGAGGAAGAGGTCGGTGTCGGGGAGCGTGTCGAAAAGCGCGTCGGTGTATTCGGCAAAGAGGCCGCCCTTCCGCATCTCCGAATAACCTATGATCCAGATGTCAACGGGGCGGAGCGCGGCGTAAAACCGGCTCAGAATGGCGACCATCTCGCGTTGGGACTGCCGGATCAATGCTGAGATGTCCGGGTTGAAACCGCCGCCTAAGCCGGGGAGTTTTTTCAAGTCGGCGGTTCGCGGGGTGTGGACGGGAGTTTTGTTGAGAATCAGCACGTTCTGTCGGAAATCAATGCTAAGCGCGGGATGGGCGCGGAAAAAGTTTTCGGCGAGTTTTCCTGACGGACCGATGAGATAACGGCCGGTTTCCTGTTCGCGGCGGCCCGGATTGTCCCCGATGAGGATGATCTTGATCGTGTCCGCTTCCGTTATGGCATCGAGACTTTCGTTGTAGACGACCGGGCGTACCACGGTGTATTTGCCGCCGTAATCCATATCAACGAGATTCTGCTGGAGTGCCGCCAAATGCGGCGCGTTTTTGGCGAGGGAGGCGGCGTAGTCCCGAAAATGGTCCCGCGCCTTGACGAAGGCCGCGTAATTGTTCAGCATAGCTTGCCTCCGGCAAGCCGTTTTCCCCCGAAAATGTGGCAGGGCACGTTATGCATGGTGTTTACCCCAAAAGTCTTGTATTAACACCCGGAGAGACGCTTTTATCCGGTCTTCACCGTTCACCTCGGTTGCACTCCCCCTGACAATAAAGCGGCAGACGGGTTTGATCTCCAGACACTTGAAAAACGTTTCCTGTCGTTTCGCGTAATGCCGCGAATTTTGCTTGATCATCTTCCGCGCACCATTGATGTCGGAGGTGAACGCCCAGCGGGGATTGGGTTTCTCCCGAAAATCCCTCGGAAAAGGCTCGCCTTCTCCATATACGTTGCTTTCTCCACTTTCACCAGCCGCGACAAAAAACTCCCGGTAGCCGATCGCCCTCATACCGGGATCGTCGGGTGTCCAGCCTTTTGCAAAAAGGGCGCGGACCTCCTCAGTCAGCCCCCGTTCAAACATCGTGTCGACACGGGCATTGATCCTCGTGTAAAGATCCTCGCGGTTTCGTGTGAGCCCGGCAACAAGAAAGTCGTAGCGTTGGAAACGCGCCTCTTTCTTTTCCCTGTTTGCCGTTTCAAACGCGCTTAAAGGTTTACCCGTCAGACGCATAACTTCCAGAGCGCGAATCACGCGATAGACATCGTTGCGATGAATACGGGAAACCGCCGCCGGATCGCCCTTTTGCAACTCGGCGTACAACGCTTCTATGCCGTCCGCCTCGAACTCCCGCTTGAGCTGCTGCCGGACTGCCTCACTGCCCGGCGGAGAATCGGGGAGGCCCTGGATAAAGTTTTTCAGGTAAAACCCGCTGCCACCTGCCACGACAGGCAGTTTGCCTTTCGCGTAAATTGCCGCACAACACTCGTCGGCAAGCCGGACAAACTCACCCGCATTAAACTGTTCACCAGGATCGCGGAGGTCAATAAGGTGATGAGGAAGAACCGCCCGCGCCGCGCAGTCCGGTTTCGCCGTTCCGATGTCCATCCCCCGGTAGACCTGCATCGAGTCGGCGGAAATCACTTCGGCGGGAATAACATCATGACCCCACGCAAACAAATCGAAGAGAAACGCCGTTTTCCCCGCCGCCGTCGGCCCCAAAAAGACAAAAACCGGGATCTTTTCGTTCAAACAGTCTTGTCGGTAGGCGCGTCGAGTTGGAAGCTCACTTCTTTGTTGAACACCTGCCGGGCGGCCAGCGAGACAACCTTCCCATCGTTCTCTTCAATCTCCGGATCGTGCAGCATGGAAAGCTGGTAAGACCGGCGCAACGCGGCGGCGGTGATTTCATACATATTGCCTTCGTATTTGATTAATGCTTCTAAAGGAAAGATCATAATGGTTTAATCTACCGGAAACCGAAAAAAAAGTCAAGACACCCCCGTTTGACCCCCTATGGGGGAATTAAAAATGGAAAGCGGATAATGGAAAATGAGAGGAGAAAAGAGGGGAAGTCTCCCCATATGCGTTTACTTAGGGACAAAGAGCCTGTAAAGTGCCGGGAGCCGTTTTCTTTTAGAATTGGCACAAAGAGCAGCGATTCGATGAATGTTTTCAAACATATCCAGAAAGGAGTCTGTCTCAAGAAGCAGATACTTTACCA
>JAIRNN010000315.1 GCA_031257995.1 Spirochaetaceae bacterium
TTCCCGCGTTACCGATTTTTTTTCACTCATTTGTAACCCCGTTTGGGCATCCTCCAGATACCCTTTAGTTTAATTTAGGTTACATTTTCTTTCTGTCTCAAACCCGGCCTTTCGGTTACATTTTCGATGTCTCACTGCGTATCAGGTGAGGGATACGCAGGGCCTTACCAAAGCCTGCCTTCCCTGGCTCCGGGCCAGACACGAGAAAAACATGGAGGCCCTGGACCTGATCATCAAGGCTGGCTATCCCCTTTGCCGGGAGGACGTTCTGGAATACGCCGCTCTGGACGGAACCGTCTACCGCCAGCACATCATGCACGCCTTAGTTGACCGGGGGTACGCCGCGTCGATATACGGCCCACTTTACACCCGGCTTTTCGGCCCCGGCGGGCTTGCGGCGGTTACGGCCCGGTATATGAGCGCCGAAGAAGCGGTGCGCCTTATCCGGAATTGTGGCGGACGGGCGGTTCTGGCCCATCCCTTTCAGTACGACACGATGGGATTCCTTCCCCGCTTGGTCGAACGGGGCCTTGCCGGGATCGAATACAGGCATCCCACCCAAACCCCTGAACGGCAGGAGGCGGTAATCAAACAGGCCCGGCGTTACGGCCTTTTCCGTACAGGCGGCAGCGACTTCCACGGCTTTTACTCGGAGAATCCGATTCCTCTGGGTGCTATGGATGCCGAGCTTCCGGCGACTATCGCGCTTTAGACGGAGGTCAGAACATAGACCACCTCACAGAATACTCTATAGGTACTTCAACGATATTCCGGTCTATTATTGTCATGGCTTTGTAACTATTCAGGCGGGAGGAAGTCTCCCCCTGCCTCCAGACTTACAGTCTTACGGCACCAACCCCCCTCAGCGGGGGTTAGACCCTCGCAACGCCCCCATCCCGGCGGGCAATTGAAAATGGAAAACAGATAATGGAAAATGATCAGAATGAAACAGGCAACTTCCAATCCCGGCCATTATCCATTCCCCCGAAGGGAGAAACCACTCGTGCCCACGCGCCTTTTTTCACCGGAAATCTTGGCAGGATTGGCAAAACGGTGAAGGCAGCCAAAAGCGGATTTTCCACCACACGTACTTTCCGCAGAGCCGCCTTCTTTTTCGGGCATAACGGTCAGTCCAATTTTTGCCCTCCCTATAGTTCAAGCGGCAACTCAACAACGAGACGGCGGCTGACCGGAATGTCAACAGTTTGTTCGATGAACATGGTTCAAGTATACTGTGATCTATTCCAAAAGGGAAGGGCAGAGAATGGGTGCCGCGTCTCCGCCTTTATCACGGCATCAATCACGCGGATAGGCACAGATAAACACAGATTAAGCGGCGTTCGGTGTGAAAAATCCACGCTTATCCGTCTCATCCGCGCTATCTGCGGTCTCCCGTGGTTAAAGCCCGTGATAAAGCCCTGCGGGATTCTATTCCGTGTTGTGCTTGTGCTCCAATAGCCATGTTGCGGCGGCGAAGTAAAGCGCGGCGAAGACGGTTGTCAAAAGAAGGAACACGGTACGCCGCAGGTCGAGACTTTCCGTAACCGAGAGAACAGCTTTGATAATGGGATATTCCACGATGGCCATGACTGCGAGGTACACGCCGAGTCCGGCAAGTCCGCGAAAACGAGGGGCCATCTGAGCCACAATCATCGCGGCGTAGATGAGGCAGAGTTGCTGGACAATGAAGACTACCGTCGTTACGCCGCCGATAACCAACAACAGATAGTCGATACCGCCAGACTGAAGGGTAAACAGCCGGATAATCTGAAATATCGAATCAGCGCGGAGGGCGAAAGCCAGCAGGGAAACGGTGTACGCAATGCCGCTCAACAGAAAGGTGCAAAGCGCGGCTATCGCTTTGGAGGCGACAAGTTGCCATGCGTGTACCGGCAGGGTAAGCATGAGATAGCTTTCATTTTTCAGAAAGTTGTCCCGGAAACGGAGAATGACTATCACCAGATTCACGATGAATATCGAACCGGATACGGTGAACCATATTGCTTCGATGACTTGGCTTGGCCCGCTTAGTCCCGCACGGCTTATGAGCGCCACCGTGACAGACAGACCCACAAGCGACAGATAGAAAATCGGCAGTATCCGCAACAACGCCTTCAATTCATACCGGATAAGTTTTGCTAACATTTGAACACCTCCCTAAAATGAGTGTCGACAGACACGCCTTTTTCCGACCGGAGATCGTTGGCACATTCCTTGAGTACAATTTTTCCCTCTTTGAGGAAAATAACGTCGTCCAGTATCTGTTCCACATCCTGAATCAGATGGGTAGAGATCAGCACGGCGGAATTCTCACTGTGGTTGTTGATGATCATGTTGATGATGTACTCCCGCGCCGCCGGGTCAACACCGCCGATCGGCTCGTCAAGAAGATAGAGCCTCGCGTTACGCGCCATCACGAGGATGAGCTGCACTTTTTCGCCGTTACCTTTCGAGAGCGCCTTGAACCGCTTGTCAAGGCCGATACCGAGATTGGCGAGCATAGTCTCGGCAACATCCCTGCGGAAGTCCGCATAGAACCCGGCGAAAAAGTTTAAGATTTCCGCAATCCGTATCCAGCCGTCCAGCACAAAACGGTCGGGCAAATAAGCGACCGCCGCCTTGCTCTCCACGCCGATCTTTTTTCCTTCAATCAGCACCTTGCCGCCCGAAGGCTTGAGCAACCCGTTAGCCAGCTTGATCAACGTCGTCTTGCCGCTACCGTTGGGGCCCAGTAGCCCCGTGATCCGCCCGCCTTCCAGACTCATCGTAATAGCATCCAGCGCCGTTTGTTTCCCATAACGCTTGGATAGATTCTTACATTCCATAATTACCGTTCCCATGTTTCTCCTCTTTTGGCCGTTACCGTTACACCGCTTCGGCCCTGTCGCGCTTTCTGCGCCTCGTTGAAAAGATCGCTGGTTTCTCCGGCACTGAACCCCAGCGATTCCATCGCGGACAGAAACCCTTCCATCCGCTCCGCTGCCATCCGCGACCTCATCGATTTGATCACCACTTGATCCTCCGTTACTACTTTGCCGCCTGCCCTCTTCGTGATAAGCAAGCCGCCCCGTTCCAGTTCAGACAACGCCCGTTGTATCGTGTTCGGGTTAACCGTGTAAAAAACCGCCAGCTCCCGAATAGAGTCCAACTTTGCCCCCGGAGCAAGCCGCCCCGCCGCAATCTGTCCCTTGATCTCGTCCATCAACTGTATGTAGATGGGCCGTTCCTCCTGAAAAACCATCAACTCATTCTCCATCCTTCTATGTTAGTTCACTAGTTTCTTAATAAGATAATACGGCAGCAAAAAAAAGTCAAGAGGCCGCATTGCCTCAAAATTAATCCAGCCGAAAAGGGGCCGGTTTCTCAAAACCACAACCTGGCCGAAATCAGACCGCTTCGGCCTGATCTCCCTCCTGACAACAGGCCTGTTTCATACTT
>JAIRNN010000159.1 GCA_031257995.1 Spirochaetaceae bacterium
GTGGACTGGGCGGCGGTGGAAACGTCGGCGAAAACGAAGATTCCGGCGGCTATTGCCTACACCTTGTCTTGGGGCAGCCCCCGCTCGGATGGGATGACGATAACGACGAGTTTTTCGGCCAAAACGCTTCCAAACCCACGTCACTGCCCGGATAACTGCCCCGGATCATGGCAAAAAGGGGTTACAGACAGCCTCAAGCGTTCCGGCCGGGGATGGCCGCTGGAAAACTCTGCCCCTCCTCACAACATTAGATTTTGAAACAGCCTCACTTTATTTACTGCTTATGCTATGATGACCCATGCGTCTTTCAGACATTGTTATCGTTCTTTCGCGTCCCGCCGAGAGTGGCAATATTGGGGCAGTGTGTCGGGCGATGAAAAATATGGGGCTTTTCCGACTGCGACTTGTCGCGCCTGAGATAAACGACACGGCGGCGTTGCTTGCGCGGGCGGTCCACGCCGGGAATGTGTGGAAAAGTGCCCAGACCTTCGACACGCTTGCCGATGCGGTTGCGGACTGCGCGATCGTCGTGGGAACGAGCCGTCGGCGCGGGCATAAACGCAAGACGATAACGATGAACCCGCATGAGCTGGCCGGGTATCTCGCCGGACGGGAAGGCAACGCGGCACTGGTCTTTGGCAACGAGCGTACCGGCCTTGAAACGGCGGAACTCGCGCGGTGCAATCTTGCCTCGCACATTGACGCGGATTCAGGGTTTCCCTCGCTGAACCTGTCCCATGCCGTGCAGATTTATTGTTACGAGTTGAGGGCGGCACTGAATACGGCGGAAACGCCCGCCGGACACTGGGCCCCCATTGGCCGTGCCGCCACGGACGCGCTGGTAACATCGATCAGCAGCTCGCTTGCCAAAATCGGGTTTTACTGCTATCGGGGGCGTGAGGAACAGGAAATATTTTTCCGCGACCTCATCAACCGAGCTGGTCTCACCGTGAACGAGGCCCGGTATCTGGGGAATATTTTCGCCAAAGCCTCAAAACTTGCCGAAAACTTCCCATTGTCAACAAGTTAAGCACAACGGGGCACTTACGGTACTATTTAGTGTCTGTCTATAAAGTAGTTGCTATCACGGCGGCGGTCATAACTCTAATGTTATAACCGATAGCACTCCAATATACTTTTTGTCTATAATGTTTCCAGCCTTTCCAGTTGCAACTGCCTGTCCCAAACCCTCGTTTCAAATTCGATATTACCGCTTCTATCCCGGCAATTCCTTTAACTGCTTTTTTTTCTCGCTTGTACATACGTTCACCATACTTCCTGCTGTTTTGTTAAACATTATGTTCACTATCACTTTTTCCTTCGCAGGCTTAATGTTTGCGCCGCCTGCATGCCCGCCGTCCGTTACACCCGGCTCAGGCGTCTTCTCGCTCTCTTTTACGCGGTCATACACAAGGCTGTTATTCGCCGGATAATGTATGTTCGTTTCTGTTACCGTACTGCCCTGTCCCAATTCCTTCACATCCTCAAGCCCTTCCTCTGACACAATGCGGTTAAGCCCTGTCATAAACTTTTCCGGATTCTCATCGCTTGTTCGTGATGTATACTTTTGCGTTACCTGAAAACTGTACGGCTTATTTGGATTTATTAACCAAAGGCGGGTTTAATACCCCTCTCCTTGGGGCGTAAAACTGGGGATGCGGGGGATTTGTTCCCCGCACACGCAAAGATTTCAAAGAGAAATATTCAATACCCCGCATGTAAGCTCTAAACTTGACCCACGGAATCACACGAGGCGCTTTTGGTAAGCCAGCAGAATATATAATTTCATCAACCCTATCCATATCGTCTTCACCCCAGGAGGCCCGTCACTTGGAGCACGTTTCGGACCTCCCGGCCATCCCAGATAATTTACCGCCTCTTTTATCGCGTACGGCTTTTTCGGTTCTTTTTTGGCCTTGTTCGCCACATAATACAACAATTCCCGCTCATTACACGTCATGTTCAGTAGCTTCCCCGCGACGATCGAATACATCAGGATAAGCTCCGTGGTTTTGTCCGTGCTCCGCTCCGGTAACTTCTTATGGCACACCCGCTCTTAAGCGCATAATGAAACCGCTCTGTCTTCCACCGCCGCATATAATACCCTGCATACTCATACGCTTCTTGGCGCCGGTCGCTCCTTCGCCGGTCATCAGAAACCATTCTGCCGGCGCTTTCCCTTGGGGCGGATGTTCCTCTTTGACATAGATAACATTCACTTCAATTGATTCAGGCTGCGTTTTAACCGGATTGAGAATATGCGGCCGCCGTATCGTAAAGGGGGCGTAGCGCATCCGCGCTGCCGCTTCCCGTTCGGGAATACCGCTCCGGCCGTCCCGGGGAATACTTGCCCCAACTCTGCCCTGGCGCCGCTTCTTCCGTATCTCATCCGGTATCCGTTTGTTTTCTGCCGTCATCCGGTTCTGAACTGTCCGTATCAGAAATGGCTCGTTCAAGGAGCGCGCTTTTGCAGGCAACTCATCGGGCTTTAGTCCGCCATATCCCCTTCCCGGTCACAGGCCGTTATCATCCTGACCCCTTCGGGCATGTCCTGCGCGCTCCGTTCCAGAGTTTCAAGCCGCCTGAAACTCTCCTTTTCTTCTATCGGACGCGCCTTCTTGCTATCATGGCTTGCCGATTCATCCTTCGCTTCAGGCCGGTTATAGTTTGACCGGCCTGATACCCCCAAAACCAGCCCGTCAGAACTTGCCGCCAGGCAACTATGGATAGTGACCCCCCGGGTCTTGCCGCTGATATAACCTATCCCTTCAGTCTTCAGGCGAGTGTTGTAGTCGGCCCCGGCGGTATCCTGAACCGCCAGAACGGTTCCGCCATAGCCGGCCATGCGCCGTATGGCTGCTTCGTGGCGCGCCCTGAGAATCTCCTCCCCGTCAAAACTTTCATTCCCCGGCATCCGGCAGATTGCCGCGGGCTTCAGTCCGAAGCTTCAGCCCGATCTTCGCTTGCTTCCCAGATTGTTTTGTCTGGCCGCTTATAGAATGTCTCCATAGCCCTGACAAACCGTTCCTCCAGCCGGACTGAATGAAAATCCAGTTCGGCGAATTTTCTTCCCGTGCCGAAACCTGTTCCCCGCTCCATATTCCCCTCCAGAATTCTTGGCTTTTCGGTGACTATAGCATGAGCAGGCGAAATTTGTGGGTCAAGTTTAGCCTTCAAGACGGGGATTATTTAATTCTTTTTCAGCTAAAATTCTTGTCAAATAATCAAATGCGGAAATTTTTATTTGATCCTCGGATTCATATTTTCTACGGCTCCATTCCATAAATGATCCATCTTCATTTTTTATCAACGCACTCCATTTGTTGTTTTTATTTATTATAACAATTATAAATCTATCAGATTTTATATACTGGTTCCCTTTGCCAGATGTTTTCCATGTTCTGGCAAGCCATTTTTTACGTTTGTTTGCCCTCTTTTTCATCAATTCGTCCCGTTTTTGGGCATGTGAAAGATTTTCCTCCATGTGTCCGGCACAAAGACAGCCTACTTCCAAGATGTCTTTATAATTTGCATGTTTCATGTAATGAACATATCTGATACTTTGCGATTCGCACATTTCACATATTTTTAACGGTTTCCCCCATATCCTCAATATCTACACATTTCCAGCCTGTATGCGGGATACCTTTTTGAGACCATTTTCCCTTGTTATTTCTAAAATATTCTTCTTCGATCATAACAATTTCAATTATATCCCGTTTTTATATCTTTGTCAATATATGCAATTTGTATTCCGCCTAACGTACACCGGCTTGCGAGAAACACGACACCGCTGCTGTGTTATCGCGCTCATACAGATGAACACAGAATTTTCACTCCAGACGCCGCTTAATCTGTGAAATCTGTGGACAAATTTTCTTATCTTATGCGCGTCAAATCCGCGTCTCCATACAATGGCGTAATCTACGGAAATCTTTATCCGCGCTCATCCGCGCTTATCAACGTAATCTGTGGTGAACCATGACGAGGCCCGTGATTAAAGCCGGGGGCTTCCCTCTTTCGGGGGAATTGATAATTGAAAATGGATAATGGACATCATTTTCAATTATCAATTTTCCATTTGCGCAAAGCATTGTTGACAGCGGGTGGCTTTCCTTTATAAAATACCGAAAATAATCATGCTAGGTGAATCGAACCCGGCGTGACGAGGGCCGATGGACGAAAGGGAAAGCGGAATAAAAGTTCTGGTCGCGATGTCGGGCGGTGTGGACAGCTCGGTCGCGGCACTTGTGTTGCGGGATGGCGGGTACGACTGTATCGGCGCAACGATGAAACTGTTCGACGGCGAGAGCCGCTGTTGCTCGCTTGCCGATGTCAACGACGCGCGCGACGTATGTTTCAGGCTGGGTATCCCGCACTATGTGTTGAACTTCAAGCGGGAATTTGCCGAATGGGTAATCAGTCGTTTTGTCGGGGTTTACCTGAGCGGCGCTACCCCGAATCCCTGCATTGACTGTAACCGCTTCATCAAATTCAATTCGTTGCTCATCCGCGCCAAAGCGATTGATTACCAGATGCTGGCGACGGGCCATTATGCGAGGATCGAGAAATCAGGCTCACGGTATCTCCTGAAAAAAGGCGTGGACCCAACAAAAGACCAGAGCTACGTGCTCTACGCGATGACGCAGGAGGAGTTGTCCCGAACGCTTTTTCCGCTGGGCGGCATGACGAAAGAGGATGTTCGGGCGATTGCCGCCGCGCACCGGCTCATCAACGCGCAAAAAAAAGACAGTCAGGATATCTGCTTCGTGCCGAACGGGGATTACGGCGCGTTCATCGAGGCCCACATGGGAACAAAAACCATCCCCGGCGATATTCTTGACACGGCGGACAAAAAAATCGGCATTCACAAAGGTTATTGCCGCTATACCATCGGTCAGCGCCGGGGCCTTGGCGTGTCCGCCGGGGAACCGCTCTACGTCGCCGCGAAATCGGCCCGAAACAACACCGTCACGCTCGCCCCGGATTCGGCTCTCTACTCAACGACCCTCACCGCGAACGACCTTAACCTCATAGCCGCAGACTGTCTCGACAGGCCGATGCGCGTTACGATAAAGACCCGCTATCTGCAAAAGGGAAGCCCCGCGCTGGTTACGCAGGTTGACGAACACACCATACGCGCCGACTTTGACGAGCCCCAGCGGGCAGTCACGCCGGGACAGGCGGCAGTATTCTACGACGACGATATCGTTGTCGGTGGCGGCACTATCCAATAGGATCGTCCCGCAGATTTCACATTTTGAGCCGCGCGGGAATTGAACCCACGACCCACGCCTTAAAAGTGTAGCCAAACCATAACTAAAGGTGATAGTCGGAACTGGACATGATATGCTATATGACAAGCAAATTGGAAGTCTGCGAAACGGCGATAGAAACGAAACCGCCGTTTATTGCGGAGATCCGTTTATATATATCGTCAA
>JAIRNN010000160.1 GCA_031257995.1 Spirochaetaceae bacterium
CTCCTTCGTCCGTGGGGACGCGGCTCCTTCGTCCGTAGGGACGCGGCTCCTTCGTCCGTGGGGACGCGCCTCCTTCGTCCGTGGGGACGCGCCTCCTTCGTCCGTAGGGACGCGCCTCCTTCGTCCGTAGGGACGCGCAGGCATACGGCAACATCGAGGAGATCCAGGGGAAGCTCCCCGGCATGGCGTGGCGGATAGCGACGGCGGCGCGGACGGACTCCTCGCAACGGTCCCGGCTGGCGGTGGTTTTAAACCTGGCACATGGAAAATAAAACGACATGCTCCCCTTCCTCAATGACCAGCCCGCGTATCCCGAAGCCGTAACGCGCTTTCGTTTCGCGGAGTACACGGTGGAGGAGTACTTTGGCCTCCGGCAACCGGAACAAGGATTCCTCGATATTAACCGCCGTCCGTACCTGGTACCATACATTTTCCGCCAACTCTCTTTCTTTTCTCATACAATATACCTCCACACTATATATATGCGATTACCAGCCGTCCTGCTTTAATCCGGCACGAAAAAAGGGCGAAAAAGATGAAAAAATCGTGGTTATGAAACAGTCTCCATTTTTAATTGCCCCTCTCCAAAAAGGACCTTGCGACCTACCGACGGTCTACCGACACACCGCCACACTAAATGATACATAGCGGACAACAACAGGGAACCGTGATATAATCGAACGGATGCGGCGAGACACCCGTTTTTATTAAGGAGGTTTTCTATGAATAAAATTATGCCTGAGGATACACTGCCTCTCGGCAAGACGGTCGCGTTTTCGTTTCAGCAGTTGTTCGCCTGTTTCGGCGCAACCATTCTCGTCCCGATCATTGTCGGACTGCCGCCCTATGTCGCGCTGTTTTCGGCGGGTGTTGGTACACTCATCTACTTAGTCTGTACCCGGTTCAAGGTGCCGATGTTTCTCGGTTCCAGTTTCGCGTTCATCGCGCCGCTCGCGTCGGTGTCCGCCGCATCGGGGTGGAACGCTGTTGCAGGCGGCATCATCGTCGCCGGACTGTTTTACGCCGGCATCGCCCTTATCATCTCCCGGACCGGGATCCGGTGGGTCAACCTTTTGTTTCCGCCCGTTGTCATCGGCTCGGTCATTATGACCATCGGCATCGGCCTCTCGGCCACAGCGGTTCAGCAAGCAACCCAGATAAACGGCGCGTATTCGCTGAAAGCGCTCCTCATCGCGATGGTTACGCTGTTTTCAATCGCCCTATTCAGCATCAAAGGGAAGGGCTTTGTCAAAGCGATCCCCATCATCCTCGGCATCGTAACCGGCTACGTCTTCACCGTCATCGTCGGCCTCGTTACGCGAGACCCGCTGATCGACTTTTCCACGATAACGGTAAACGGCCTCTTTACCATCCCGTTCGGCCCGGCCGCCTTCAAGCCGACCTTTGAAACCGGCGCGATCATCACCTTCATCGTCGTGTCGCTTGCCACCCTCATCGAACATCTGGGCGACCTATTCACCATCTCAGGCATCGTCGGCCGCGATTTCTACCAAGACCCCGGCCCCTCGAAAACCATCCTCGGTGACGGCCTCGCCACCGCCGCCGCCGGACTCTTCGGCTCCGTCCCCAACGTAAGTTACGGCGAATGTTCGGCAACCCAAGCCCTGAGCCAAGTCCACTCAGTCCGCGTGATTGCGGGCGCGGCCGTCATAGCCATCGTCCTGTCGTTCATCGCCCCCGTCTCCGGCCTCATCAACACCATCCCCGGCCCCGTGTTGGGCGGCGCGTGCCTCATCCTCTACGGCCTCATCGCCTCGTCGGGACTGCGCAACATCGTGAAAGCCGGCGTAGACTACGACAACAGCCGCAACCTCATCATATCGTCCGCTATCCTCACATCCGGCATCGGCGGCTGTGCCCTCACCTTCACTCTCCCCGGCGGCCAGATATTCTCCATCGCGGGTATGGCCTTCGGCACCGTACTGGGCGTCGTCCTCAACCTAGTCCTGCCGAAAGACACATAAGAGGAAGTATGATAAAGGAATGGGGGACGTCTCCCACTGTCAACAAGTTAAGCAAATAGAAAAAATAAAAGGTCCACAGATTTCCCAGATTACACGGATTTTTGTTTCAAAACCTTGCTTAAATCTGTGTAATCTGTGGACAAGAATTGCTTAAGTTGTTGACAGTGGGAAGTCGCGGCTACTTCGTTGCCGACCCCTCGCTCCTGCCCGCTCTCCGGTCGATATGGCCGCACCTACGGCGTGTCCACACCTCCCTCCCCGACAGACAGTTTTTCGGTTTTGTGGTATAATGCGGGTATGTTAGACTATCGGTTTATTATAGATAACCTTGATGCGGTGAAGCGGAACATTGCCGACCGTTATATGAAGGCGGATGCCGATGCGGTGGCGGCGTTGTTTGCCGAGCGGAACGGGCTTCTGGGCGCGTTGCAGGATCTTCAGCAGCGTCGGAATGTCAACGCGCAGGCGATGAAGGGAAAATTGGACGAGGAAAAGCGGGTCTCGCTCGTTGAGGAGGGGAAACGGCTCAAAGGGGAGATCGCGGCGGCTGAGGCGGCGCTTTCCGAGACGGAGGCGGCGCTTGAAAGGGAAGCGCGGCGAATTCCCAATATGGCCCACCCGGACGCGCCTCGCGGTAAGGAGGACAAGCACAATCTTGAGGTGAAGCGGGTCGGGGAGGTTCGCCCGCTGGGGTTTGCGCCGAAAGACCACGTGCAACTGGGACAGGATCTCGATATTATCGACTTCGACAGCGCGACAAAGGTGTCCGGCGTGAAGTTTTACTATCTGAAGAACGAGGGCGTGTTTCTCGAATTGGGGCTGGTTCGTTACGCGCTGGATATACTCAAGGCAAAGGGTTTTACGCCGTTTATCACGCCGGATATTGCCAAGGAAGAGATTCTGGAAGGCATCGGGTTCAATCCGCGCGGGGCTGAGTCCAATGTCTACGCGCTGGAGGGCGAGGGGGCGTGCCTCGTGGGGACGGCGGAGATTACGCTGGGCGGGTACTATTCGGGGGCGATCATCGCCCGCGACAGGCTGCCGTTGCGGATGGCCGGGCTTTCCCACTGTTTCAGGCGCGAGGCGGGCGCGGCGGGCCAGTTTTCCAAGGGGCTTTACCGCGTTCATCAGTTTACCAAGCTGGAGATGTTCGTCTACTGCCTCCCGGAGGATTCGGGCGCGATGCACGAGGAGTTGCGGTCGATTGAGGAGGAGATTTTTGCCGGTCTTGAGATACCCTTCCGCGTGGTGGACACCTGCACGGGCGATCTCGGCGCGCCGGCCTACCGCAAGTGGGACTTGGAGGCGTGGATGCCGGGGAGGGCCAGCCCTTCCTCTCCAAACGGCGGCGAGTGGGGCGAGGTTACCTCGACTTCCAACTGCACCGACTATCAGGCGCGGCGGCTCAACATCAAATACAAAGACGATGACGGCAAGAACAAGTTTCTGCATATGCTGAACGGCACGGCTATTGCCGTTTCGCGGGCGATAGTGGCGATCCTCGAAAACTTTCAGCAGGAAGACGGCTCCGTGCGGCTCCCCCGCGCTCTCGTGCCCTACTGCGGGTTTGAGGCCATTCGGAAGGAGAAGTGAGCGGGAGTCTCCCCTGTCAACAGAGCCTGTTCCAAAACCCCAAGCAAATCTTAGAACAACCATATTTACAGCGAACCTTCAAGAAAATTTAACCGCAAAGGCACCCATTTGCCGCGCCCGAAACAGGCACAACCGTAGGTTGTGCTAGGGGCGTTATACAATTACACAACACGGTGCGGCGCCAATAAAGGCGGCGCTTGGATACCAGCTTCGGCGCCGCGGTACTGAAGGCACGGAAAGTCTTTACCGGCAGCCGCGCCTTTTATCGCCAATCCGCCTGTTTTTTCAGCTTTCACAGAAAGCCGCCTTCAAGACTGCTGGTAAAGCCAATCGGCTGTCAAATCAGCACGCTTCTATCCTTATTCGCCTCAGCGGTTTACTAACCGCCTTCGCGGTTAATTCCTTACCTCTTTGTCAACTGACAGTAATACTCCAATACAAATGAGTTTTGGAACAGGCTCAATACAGTCCGGCTTCCCTTTACTCGCTATTCACTTCAGGCTTTTTTTGCGATACTCCTTTCCATGAGAAAAAGCGTTTTTTTAGCGATGATACTGATGATACTGGGCGTTGCCGGGGCAGAGGTTTGTTTTGCCGATGATCCTGCGGCGGGTTACTGGATTAGCATCGACGACAAGACGGGGAGGGCGACCGCCGGGTGGGAGCTGTATGTGGTGAACGGAGAGTTGCGCGGACGTATTCTTTCGCTTGCCGGCTATCCGGAAGATGTCAAGGCGATCAAATGCAAGCATCCTACGCAGGTTTTCCGGCGGCGGGCAGGGTAAGCGATATGCCGGTTGCCGGAACGCCGTGGATTTACGGCTTGAAGATGTCGGGGGGAAGGCAAATGGGCAGACGGCTCCATCGACCCGGAAAGCGGCGGTCTTTATAAGTGTAAGATTACTTTTCACCCGGCAGGAAGCGGCAAGTTCACTGCCGACACGCTGGAAATACGCAGCGAGATCGACTTGGGTGTTGGGCGCAGCCAGTTCTGGCGGAAAAGCAGCCTTGAGGAAGCGAACGAATTGCGTTAAGGGCGCTTTGGGCGTTTAGGGAAGCGCCGGTTATTCCTGCGGCGCGGTGCGGGTCGCAGGAATGTTTCACCATAAATAAATGCAACAGGGCCCCGGACACATCCCCGCAACGCCCCCGGCTAATCACTACGGTCAACCACCAGATGACACGGATAGACGCGGATTTTTCACTTCCATGTTTTTCTTCATTTACGTCAATTCGCGTTCATCCACGGACTTTTTTATCCGTGCCATCCGTGCCGCATGTATGGCGGCATCTGCGGCTAATCATGATTCAATCCGGTTTTCTCTAATCAACCGGACCTTGTGTTACTTTTTGCTGTAAATTTTTATGTTGTTCTGGAACATAAGCCCGAAAGTAACAAGGGTGTCCGGTTCAAAGAGATGCGGGGTAACCCTAAAAAGCACCCTCTTGAGACTGCTCCCAGCCTTAAAATCAACGCCAATATCAATCGGCACACTGATATAAGGATCCCCTTTGGTGTCTGGCAAATCGGACTGGCCGGCGGTTAGGCTGAAAAGCGGAATATTGAAGTTTATCCCGGCTCCCAGATACAGCCATTCGAGACCCGGCATATTGACGTGCGCCGAAAGGGGAAGCGTGAGAGCAACAGGCGTCCTTATTATATCGGCAACCGTTAGATTGCTATCCGATAAATCAGCCTTGTTATTTATTGACATGACTTCATAGACATAGAGACCGGTGCTTGCGGAAAGCCAGTACAGCATATAAAAGTCGTAATTCACTCCCGCATAGGCATCAATAATCAGATAAGAATCCTGTTCTAGCTCAAACGCGTTTCCCTTCATGTTAAAGCCGCCGCCACCGCTGAAACCAAGCAGCATATCCAGCGGCTTGTACCTATGGGCCGTTTCTGATGCAGGCTTTTCCTGCGCGAATCCGAATGACGATAACACAACCGCCAAAAACACAACACTAATCACTTTCTTCATAAAAAACTCCTTGCAGTGTATCAAAAAATTTTAATCAATCGCCTTAATAATGCCCTGTGACGGGTGAATAATGGGAATACGCATTTCCGCTCTCCGCAGATGCCGTGTCGGAAACCTTGATGCCCGTCCCGATGAGGGGCGGCGCATAGAGACAGCGCGTTTTTGTCTAAAGATGAGGTGTCGCGCTGTCCCAAGTGATAATTGAACAATCCGTTTTCAAGAGGGGGCTTGACACGCCTTTTGCGAAATATTAATAAGGAAGGGGTACATGAGAAGCCGTGGGCCGTGAAGGGAGTATGCTGTCTTTTCGTTTGCTGTTATCAACAGCATAGGGATACTATAACACGTCTAAAAAGAAATGTCAAGCCCACGCAGTGAGACATCGAAAATGTAAGGTGATAGTCGGAACTGGACATGATATGCTATATGACAAGCAAATTGGAAGTCTGCGAAACGGCGATAGAAACGAAACCGCCGTTTATTGCGGAGATCCGTTTATATATATCGTCAA
>JAIRNN010000168.1 GCA_031257995.1 Spirochaetaceae bacterium
CGTTTATCCGTTACGCGCTGGAATCTTGGGAGAGGACGTGGGAACTCAAAGCCGATGAAAGCATGGCGGTTGACGTTCGGTTTAAGAGCGTAATCGAACGGATCGCCGAAAAAACCGGGGAGCAGGCAGTCATTCTGGTGGACGAATACGACAAGCCCCTGCTGGAAAGTATGGACAACGAGACGCTCAACGCGGAGTTGCGGGCGGTGTTAAAGCCGTTTTACGGCGCGCTGAAAAGCGCCGACGCCTGCCTCCGTTTCGTGATGCTCACAGGCGTTACCCGTTTCTCCAAGGTGAGCATATTCAGCGACTTAAACCAGTTGAACGAGATCGGGCTGGACGCGGCCTTTTCCGGCATCTGCGGCATCACGGAAGAGGAACTGACCGCGAACTTTGCGCCGGAACTGGAGGCTTTGGCGGAGGCGAACGGCGAATCTTTTGACGAGACGCTGGCGGCTATGCGAAAGAACTTTAACGGCTATCGTTTTGCCAAAAACAGCGGGAGTGTCTACAACCCGTTCAGCGTGCTGAACACTTTCAGCAAACGCGACATCCAGTACTACTGGTTCGCGACGGGAACGCCCACGTTTCTGTTCAAGGAACTGGAACGGACGCGGTTTGAGCTTTTGCCGTTTCGGGACGGCATAGAGGTTCCGGAGGCGGCGGTCAACGACTACCAGCCCGGAGACCTGACCCCCGTCCCGTTGCTCTACCAGAGCGGGTATCTCACGATAACGGGGTATGACAGGGAACTCCGCTCGTACCGGCTGGGATTTCCCAACGAGGAGGTGCAGTACGGGTTTCTGAACAACTTGTACCACTATCTTTTTCCAGAGAGCCTGAGGCCGAACGGGCTGAACGCGTGGACGTTTATGAAGGCGCTGAGGGCGGGGGACGCGGAGGGTTTTTTGGGGCAACTGAAGGCGTTTTTCGCGACAATACCCTACGACTTGTATTTTGCGAAGGGGGAGAGTTACTACCAGACGATATTCTACCTGGTGTTTACGCTGCTGGGGCAGTTTGTGGGGAGCGAGGTGAGGAGCGCGGCGGGGCGCGCTGACGCGGTGGTGAAGACGAGGGAGGCGGTCTACGCGTTTGAGTTCAAGGTGGGAAAGGGGGGCAGCGCGGAAGAGGCGCTGAGACAGATAGGGGAGAAGGGGTATCTGGTTCCGTACAGCGCGGAGGGGAGGAAACTGGTGAAGGCGGGGGTGGTGTTTGACACGGAAACGCGGACGCTGGGGGAATGGCGGCTTTGTGAGTGCGACGGGTAGGTATTTTGCTCGCCCACCCCCTTGACCGTAACGCCGATTTATGTTATATTAATATGGTTAAAGCGGTTGCCAAAAGGGACCGGATACAGGCCGCAGAGACGGCTGGATTGTCAAGCATGGACTTGAGAGGAGATGTCGTATGAAAAACGCAAACGGATTTATGGATTTGGGATCAATTTTTGACGAGATTTTTCAAGCCGCCGAGGATTTCCGCGAAGAGTTTAAGGAACATTTCGCACGGGGGGAGGACTGTTGGAATGACCGGCGGATGCCTTTTATGGACGCTTTTTTCAACGAGAATACCGATTACTACCCCGCCTATTCCTATCCCCCGGCGAACGTGATAATGGCTGGCGACCGAAGCCTTATCTTTGAATTCGCGCTGGCGGGCTTTGATGAAAAAGGGATCAGCCTCTCTTTCCAGGGTGATTACATGGTGTTTCAGGCGAAGCTGGATCTTGAGCCTTCACAAAACAGTACGGAGGTTGGGGAAAATCTTCGTTATCTGAAACATCGGTTGAAACTGAAGGATATCGAAAAGCAAAAATATTTCGTGCCGCTCGACAAATACGCGCAGGACAAGGTAAAGGCCGTCTACAAGAACGGCATCCTGCGTATCAGAATCCCGCCGAAAGAAGAAGTGGAACGGGACGAGGGTATCAAGATTGAAATTATAAGCGAAGATTAGAAAGCAACGGGGCGCCAGAGAGCGGCTACTTGTTTCCGCCGATCTTATACTTCTTTTCTTCGGCATCCATGTTCACTTTTGACAAGTCCGGCGCTTCAATGCCAAGCATCGCGCGGACTTCGGCAAGTGTCGCGGGTCCTGTCTGCGGCGTTCCAGCGGGCGATTTAAGGTTCACCACCGCAAACATCCGCACGGGCTTCTCTTTGCCTTTGACCGAAACCGGCGGCATCTCTTCGGTGATAAGATATTCGCTGATGAGCCTCCAAGTGTTTTCTGTGATGAGTATGTCGGTCCCAAGCGGTTTGTTGAGGGCCTCGGTACGGCTCGCAAGGTTCACGGCATCCCCGATGACCGTGTACTCCATTCTTTCGGTAGAACCAATCTGCCCCGCGACGATGGGGCCTGTGTTGACACCGCAGCCTATTTTGATGAAGGGCTTTTTATCGCCGCCCCGGCCGACATTGAATTCCCGCAACGCGGTACGCATCATCAGAGCGGCTCTCACACAGGCAAGCGCGTCTTTCGCGGAAGAACCGGCGGACATCGGCGCACCCCACACCGCCATTACCGCATCCCCGATGAATTTGTCCACGACACCGCCCGTCTTGTCGACACAGGCGACCATCCGTGTCATGTAATCGTTGAGGAAGCCAACCACTTCTTCCGGCTCCATCTTCTCCGAGATCGCCGTAAACGATCGTATATCGGAGAAAAAGATCGTCGCGTCTTTGGTTTCGCCGCCCAAGGCAAGTTCGCCGCGCATCGCCTGTTCCGCGATCGCCTTGTTGGTAAAACGGCCGAATGTGTCTTTCAGGCGTTCCCGCTCTGCGAGGCCCTTTCCCATTTCCACGAAACTGTGCGTCAAAACGCCGATCTCATCGCGGCTTTTTGCTTTCAGATCAATTTCATACTTTCCCTGTTCTATCTGATCGGCCGCCCGTGCCAACCGCCGCAAGGGAATACTGATCGTTTTTGAAAAAAGATAGATGAACATAATCGACAGGGACAACACGGCGGCGGTGAGGTAAAGATTGCGGAGTGTTGTCCGGTTTACCCCCTCAAACACCATATCTTCAGAAATGCTCGTAACAACTACCGCGTTCGCGACATCCAGTTTTTGGAACGCGCCGAAAAACCGGATGCCGTCCTCATCGGTAAACCGGGTCTGAAAACGCCGGTCGGTTCTGGCCCGCATCTCCTTGATAAACGGATTCGATGCCATCGGCAGGCCCGCGTTCATTATCTCGGCATCGGGATGAACCAGAACCTCGTCATTCCCGTTAATCAGAAACGAGGGGTTGTTACCCGTCCCAAAGGTTTCGGCAAGCGTATCCGGCGAAAACAGCACGATGGCCGGATAGGTCTCCCCGTTTTCCTGAAAGGGAAAAAAGAGCGCGAGGAGGGGAACCGTAAAACGCGGCGTAACATTCTGAATAGCTATCCCGCCCGATAGGATGGATGCAAAACTTTCGGTGTTGCCGTTTACAAAAGAACCAACGAGAGAAGGATCCATCTCGTTTTCCGCGAAAAAGGATTCGTTCACTATGACACTATTCCGGTTCACATAGGTAAACGAGGCGGTATTCCCCGTAGAGCGAACGAGGATAAGCGCGGCGATGGCTTTATTCTGCTGGAAAAACGTGTTCTCCACCTGTTCCCGTGCAGCCTGCGATTCGTCCCCGTCGAAAATATCGATCATCATCAAAGATGCGGAATGTACCGTCTGGAGGAACGACCGCGCTTCGGATGCCGACCGCTGGTTAACGGTGAAATTGTTGTCTTCCGCCGTAACCTGAACGTCCTGCCCGACAAGCCACGAAACCAGATAGGTGATCGAACCAAGCGACACCAGCAAAAGGAACGTGACGATGATTACGAGCTTCATCCCGATCGGATACCGGACGCGAACCGCTTTTTCCTTGACCTTTTGGGCCTTTTTTTTGGAAAGAATCAGCTCGGAACCGCCCCGCATAGGCGGCCTCGCCGCGAGAGACCGCGCCACAGTACGCCCCCCCGACCGGTTTGACTTTGATAAAATTCCCCACTCCCATAGTTCTTTCTATTATAATGCAAAGGCGCGGCATTTGTCCAGCGAGCTTAAAAAGACAGTGCCGCCTGTTTCGGTTTCTTTTCCAGAAATTTCCACGCTTTTTTTTGGGTCTCGCTTGTTTCGAGCATTTTTTTGAAGATCAGGTAGACGAGATGGGTGTCGTAGGTACTGCCGTGCAGTTGGGTGGGACACACGTCTATGCCGTAGAAGCGGGCGGCTTCGTTGAGCGAAGGAAACTTGAGGCCACCTGTTCTGCGGCGCAAATTGATGACTCTCTTGTTCTCCTTCATCGTACAGAATATGGTGGGCATTGGGAAGGGGATGAATTGCTGGTCGAAGGCGATGTTGTGCGCGACAAAATGGCGGGCTTCTCCACAGAACATGCGGAAAGCCTCAATGTCTTCGTGAAAACAGCGTGGATAGGCCGCGTCCCCGCGTTTTTCCGCGATTACATCGTTGGTGAGGCCGTTCACCTTCACCGCGCCCGCGCTCAGGAACTCGCCGGGTTTCCGATAGTAAAACCGCTCGTAGCAGTCAACGATTGCGTCACTAACCACCACCTTTGTCCCACTGAACACGGCCTTGATCGCGGAAATAGAGAGTACGCTATCCTGAGACGTGAGACCGTTGGTTTCGGTATCAAAAAAAATAACGGTGGTATTCATACGATTTTCCTTTGTTTTCCGGTCCAGTCATTAATCGTCAGCTTATACACCGCCACAGAATCAAGCTCGGCATCGCTAAAGCTATACACAGCGTCTTTTCCGGTCTGATGTTTCATAATCACATTAAGCGCATCCGTTTTTTCGTCTTTCGCGTCGATGACCGTGATGTGCCCGAACCCGATAACACTCTCGTAGGCGAAGCCGTGGCCGCACGCCTTGTCCGCTTCGATCAACTGATGCCCCGCATCCACCTCGAAACACGCCGCGCTGTTTTTCCCGATCATCTCCCGCTTCTTGCCCCGCAACGCCCCGTGAACATAGACCGTCAAAACCCCGCCCACATACCGATACCCATAGTTCAACGGCACAACATAGGGCCGATTATCCTCCGCAAGCCCCAAACGGCAGACCTTACACCGGTCGATGACGGCAATTTTCGCGACGATATCTGTAATTTCCCAGTCCTTTCGATGCATACATCCTCCTTTTATAATACTTCCCCAAAAAGATACACGGGACACCCAATGCCGCACGCGAAATGTTGAGCGTATTTTGGCATTCCTGCAACACGGCGTGGGCCCAAAAATACTCCACCGCAGATAAATGCAACAGGCCCCGTCTCCCCCTGTGTTCGCTCTCCGGTCGATGTGTCCACGGCGCGTCCACACTTCCCTCCATTTGGACATCCGGCGCCCCCACTCTTTGCGGAGCACCAATGCCGCACGCGAAACATTGAACGCGTTTCTGCCATTCTTGCAGAACGGTACCCATTGGTTTTACCGCAAATAATGCAACAAGGCCCCGGGCCACTCCCGCAACGCCCCCGGCGCAACGTTTAGCTTGTTTCCAGACCTATTTTAAAACAGGCTTTTGTTATTATCCTTCATTTTCTCATAAAAAACAAGTCCTAAGAAAGCACTGATTTATTCCGATCGAAAAAAATGTTTCACGTGAAACACAAAAAAACCGCATCGACGAGGTTATCAAAACAACCAGCAGATTATCCCGAAACAATTGTAGGATGTCCAAAGACACAGACGCTAAGTTATGAGACGATATCCTGCCCATACGCCTACTCAATTCATGTCTCCCTTGCTAATATACTCCATTAGGCATGAAAACACCATTTACAAAGCTCTATAAAAAATTGTCCGCCAATGATCCGGGGGCGTTGCGGGGGGCTGACCCCCGCAGAGGGGGTAGCGTAAGACCCTAAGCCCGCTTGCGGGCGGCGGGCTGGAGCGAGGGGGAGGCTTCCCCCATCTAAAATACCCCGGTGTTATTTCCATGCCTAAAGCAGTATATATGTACCGTCTTAAAATACCGACAATCATATAATGCCCTGTCAGGCACCAGCAATATATTATTGTTCCCATGATACGTCCGTGAAAAATGTTTCACGTGAAACAATAGCACCCCTTGAAACGGCATTTATATTTCATTCAAAACGTTTTTCGCGAACCCGGCTTGACAACAGGAATCCCCTTTTTGCACAAATCGCAGTCGGCGGCATCCCAGTTGGCAACGTCTACCCGCACCGCCGGATAAATCGGCCATCGTGGTAATTGCGGCGCAGCCTCTTCCGTACGGCGGTCAACAACACAGGCGAGGGCGACAACCTTCGCGCCAAACGCCTCCAGCACGGCAGCAGTTTCGACAGACGATTTCCCGGTCGTAACAACGTCCTCGGCAATGAGAACGCGCTGTCCTTGGGAAACGGCGAATCTCCGGCGAAACGTCATCTTTCCCGTATCATCGCGTTCCGTAAACAGCGAGGGAATTCCCAACTGACGGCCAAGTTCGTAGGCCACGATGATGCCGCCCATCGCCGGACCCACAATGACATCAAGCATAAGCTTCCCCGCCTGAATGTCCGCACGAATCGCGTTTACCACGGGTTTAAGCGCCGCCGCCGCTTTGTCAGGGTACTGTAAAAGTTGCGCACACTGGACATACCGGTTGGAATGGCGGCCCGACGACAGAAGAAAGTGCCCTTCCTGTATCGCCTCCGTTTCCTTCAATAAATCCATCACACTCATCGGGCACCCCCGGCTTTCATCAAGATAAAACTGATTTTCTTAATCTCCAGAGCCGGAAATTTCCGTTGCGCGGCGGCGAGAAGCTGCCGTTGCCTGAACTGGAGTATCTGTATCCACCCGGGATGGTCGGTTTCGATGACAAGCCGTTGCCGGTCAAGTTCACGCACTTTCGAATGATCGTGCAACTTCGTCGCATTCACGCGGTTTTTCGTTTCCGTATCATCGAAAGCAAAATCCACCGCTTCCTCGTCCCCGGCTTGCCGACCCATAAACGCCTCGTCAACGATTGTATTCCAGGCCTTATACAGCTTAGAATACTCGATCGCCTCCTCGGCCAACGCCGGACTGAGAACCATATCCAGTATATTTCCAATGCTTTCCATTTTAACCCGTTCATTCTATAATGCTGAGAGCGAGATGTGTCAAGCCCCAACAAACAGCGAAGCAATTCCGATTTCGGAAAAATTTAGGATTGAATACCATTTGTAACTATTCAGGTGGGGGAAGCCTCCCCCACCGCTCCGGACACGCACTCCGGTCGATACGTCCACGCCTAAAGGCGCGCCCGCACCTCCCTCCGTTTGGTCCTCCGCTTACTCCCTCTGCGGGGCACCCAATGCCGCGCGCGAAACGTTGAGCGTGTTTTGGCATTCCCGCAACACGGTGTGGGCGGGTACCAAGAATGTTGCACCGTAAATGAATGCAACAGGGCCCCGACCCACCCCCGCAACGCCCCCATCCCATCACGTTTCAATTGCTTGCGTTACCTAAAATTGTCTCTTACGGCAAAAGTAGATACCTATTTTCATTTTGAAATCGAAATTGCTGAAACAGCGTTAGCCATTCCGATTTTGGGGAATTTCCGGATTTGTATAGTTTTATAGTGCTCTCGCCAATTGACAAAATATTTGCGATAAAATAGGATAACAATATAAAATGACGATAAGGAATAAATGATAGCACTGTTGCTTTTGATCATAATTTATCTTTCTTTTATCAGTTTAGGGTTGCCGGATTCACTGCTTGGTTCCGCATGGCCTTCAATGTATCATTCATTAAATATCCCGTTGCATTACGCCGGATTTATATCCATGATTATTGCCGGGGGAACGGTTGTTTCAAGCATATTGAGCGAGAGAATCATCCGGCGTTTTGGAACCGGCATTGTCACGGCCATCAGTGTTCTGATGACCGCTGCGGCCCTTATCGGGTTTTCGTTTTCTCATGTCTTTTGGGCATTATGTCTCTGTTCTATTCCGTTGGGTTTGGGCGCCGGTTCTGTTGACGCCGCGTTGAATAACTATGTGGCGTTGCATTACAAAGCGAGACACATGAGCTGGCTCCACTGTTTCTGGGGCATCGGCGCTTCTCTTGGCCCGATAATCATGGCGGCTTTTTTAATAAATAAAAACTCATGGAATTTAGGGTATAGGACTATTGGCATAATACAATTCTGCCTTGTCGCGGTGTTATTCGCGTCATTGCCTCTATGGAAAAAGAACTGCCCGCAAAAAACTCAGGTTCAACATAATTCTATGAAGTTCAAACAGTTGTTTCATATCGTTGGCGTTAAACATGTTCTTGTAGCGTTTTTTTGTTATTGTGCCATTGAAACGGTAACGGGATTATGGGGCAGCAGTTATTTAGTCATGGCAAAGAACATACCGCCTGAAATTGCCGCCCAATGGATAGCGTTATATTACATCGGCATCACTGTTGGCCGCTTTATATCGGGCTTTGGAACTATGAAATTAAGCAACAGGCAGATGATCCGGTTGGGGCAGATACTCATTGGCAGCGGGATTGTTGTTCTGATTTTACCCTTTGGCAATAGTGTATTGTTGCCGGGGCTTTTTATGATGGTGATAGTCGGAACTGGACATGATATGCTATATGACAAGCAAATTGGAAGTCTGCGAAACGGCGATAGAAACGAAACCGCCGTTTATTGCGGAGATCCGTTTATATATATCGTCAA
>JAIRNN010000276.1 GCA_031257995.1 Spirochaetaceae bacterium
CGGGGTGGGAGGCCGCCGAAGTATCAGGACGCGGCGTTCATACGCCTCCTGACGCGCGTCTGGGAGGATCACGGGCGGCCTTGCGGCAAGCTGCTTGCGGCCATGATACGGGGCATGATTGATTTTCTGGTTTCCTCGAAAGAGCCGGACTACGGCATCACCGGGGAGCTTAATGCCCTATTGATAACGATAAGCGGCGCCCAGGCAGACCGGCTGCTTGCTCCGGCACGGAAGGCGTTGGAGATTCGGGGGGTGAGCACAACCCGTTCGGCGGGCGCTTCGCTTCGTTCCCAGGTGCCGGTTCAAACCCATTTCGACCGGAAGACCGCAGGGCCGGGGGAGGCAAGCCTTTGACACCGTGGCGCGCTGCGGAGGCTCAGGCGGCGGGCAGTTTTGCAAGACGTTGGCCGGAACCAGCCCCTTTTCAGGCTGGGTGGAGGAGCGCGCCCTGCTCAACAGCGCTCACCCCGCGGGCGGCCGAAGCCATAGAGGACATACGGGGCGGCCTGCCCTTTCCCCCGACCGGCGGCCATTATGACAACGGCATGGAGTTTGTCAACAAGCCGCTTTTGGCATGGCGCCTTGAACGGCACATCAGGGCGGCCCGGAACCGGCCCTGCCGGAAGAACGGCAATTGTTTCGCCGAACAGAAAAACTGCAGCGCGGTTCGCAAGACGGCGGGGTATTTCCGGTTTGACACCGTGGCGGAACAGGAGGCCCTTGCGGAGGTGTATACGTACCTGTGTCCGCTTAATAACTGCTGGTATCCGTCATTCAAGCTAGCGGACAAGGTGAAACAGCCGGACGGGCGGTACAAGAAAATCTATGAGAAAAGCCCGCTGACCCCGTACCAGCGGCCGCTTGAGCCGGCAGAGGCGAGCGGCGAATGCAAGGCGGAGCTTATGCGGCGGAAAAGCGGCCAGGATCCGGCGGCGTTGAATACCGCGTTGAACAGGGCGGTTGAGAGGCTCTTGAAACTAAACCGGGAAAAGACTAATGTGAAACAGGCTTCCGGCCAGGAAGCGGAACAGGCCGGAGCGGCCTGATTTCGGCTAGGTTTTGGTTTTGAGGAACCAGCCCTTTTCGGCTAGATTAATTTTGAGGCAACGCAGGCTCTTTACAAAAATAAACAGACATACTATGATTGCGTGCAGTGTATAGTGAGTGTCTGTTCCCAAATCGTTGTTTTCCGAGTGGACCTTGTATTTTCTGGTCCCACGAATACCGGTTTGCTTAACCGGAGGAAAATGTGGTCTGTCAACGAGCCGGCGCAATGTTGGTCTCCTGACGACCGCGAAGATGCGGGTTTTAAGGAGGTGTGCCAATAATGTGTTTTCTACTACTTTATTGGCAGACACGATGTATACACGAATCTACTTTTAAGGAAAGGATTGCAGAGTGGAATTATTCTCACTTTTTGTTGTTGATGGCGAGGACGAAGTACGAAAAGGGATCGTCGAGAATGTCGATTGGAATCGTTTGGGTTTTACCCTTGTGGGGGAGGCCGCTAACGGCGATGAAGCTGTTCAAAAGATTGGCGCTCTTGTCCCTGACGTAATTCTCAGCGACATACGGATGCCGGGAATGGACGGTATTGCGCTGATGCGCTATGTCCATGAAAACCTTCCGCAGGCGAAGGTGGTGGTTTTAAGCGGTCACAAAGAGTTTGTCTATCTTGAAGAGGCGATAAAAAACGAGGTTTTTGCGTATTTGTTGAAACCGGCGACCAAAGACTTGTTTGAGGAGACTTTTTCTCGGTTACACGAGAAATTGGAGTCGCGGTTGAACGAACAGCGCAAACTCCAGCGGCTTGAGGAGCTGGTGAAAGAGAGCCCCGCGTATATTCGCGAAAAATTGAGCTCTCTAGAACGGTATAAATCGGCAAATGAAAAGCTGATTGAGCGGATACTTGACTATATCGAACATGAATATACCTCGAATCTGCTTTCGTTGCGGGCAATTGCGAAGTATGTACAGAAGAGTCCCGCCTACATCAGCAAGATTTTCAAGGATGTTACCGGGGATAACTATGTCCGCTATGTGAGTAACAAGCGGCTGGCGAAAGCGCTTGAAATGCTGCAAAATACGTCGCTTCTGGTGTATCAGGTTACCGAGGCGGTCGGCTGGTCGGATCAGTCGAGTTTTATCCGGCTGTTCAAAAAACAGTACGGGCTCACGCCTTCGGAGATATTGAGGATCAAAACGACAAAGGCCGACCAAACCAGCGAAACGTGAGGGGTTAAAGCGATCGTATCGCACGGTTCGCGATGGAAGGCATAATCGTTAAAGGCAGTAAAAACCTCTTTACGGTGAAACCGGTCGTACAACTGTTTGACGGTTCCGCCGGGGCGAGCTGTCTCGAATGCCGGTTCAAGGGCAAGATACTCAAAGACGGCGAAACGGCCTACAACCCGCTCGCCCCCGGAGATCTTGTGGTGGTTTCCCCGGATTCCCGCCTCATCGAAAGCCGCCTTCCCCGCCGCAACAAGTTCAGCCGCTGGAACGAGAAAGGGCGGTCAAGCCAGGTTCTCGCGGCGAACATTGATCTTGTGGTGTGTGTCGCTTCTCCCGCCTCTCCGCCCTTCCGCCCGCGTTTCATCGACCGGGTTCTCTTGCAGGCCGAAGCGGAAAATGTTCCGGCGGCGGTGGTACTGAACAAAAGCGATCTGCCTCTTGAAGCGCAGGCTGCGGCCCGGTTGGATAGCTTTGAAAAAATCGGCATCCCCGTACTGCGCGTTTCCGCAAAAAACGGCGATGGTATCTCGTTGTTGCAAGACTGCCTCACGGGGAAAACGACGCTCTTTGTCGGTCAGAGCGGTGTGGGCAAATCGAGCCTCATAAACCGACTCTTTCCCGACTGCGACAGCAAGACCGGCGTGGTAAACAAAAAGTTTGACCGGGGCAACCACACCACCGTGATGTCCGTGCGGTACGAGCATGAACGCTACGTCGTAATCGACAGCCCCGGTCTGCGCCAGTTCATCCCCGACGGCATCGCCGCCGAAAACATCGCCATATATATGAGAGACATCTCCCCGTTCGCCGGGAAATGCCTGTTCGGGGCCTCCTGCACCCACACCGTTGAAAAAGGCTGCGCGATTCTTGACGCGGTAAGCAAGGGTCTCATCCACGAAGACCGCTGCAAGAGTTTTCTGCGGATGAAGGGCTAGAAGCCTGCCTCCACGTCTGTTTTGGGGGCCGCCTTTACCGGCGCGGCTTCCGCGACCCCCACTCCTGTTCTATCCACTGATCTTCATGAATTTAACCACTTACGGCGCACAAAAGCGCTCCATGCTTGCAACACGCGCCCGGTTCACTGTTGTTCGATTTTGTATCCTTTTGTTTCCAGTTGCGGTAACAAACCGTCAGGGCCAAAGAGGTGGGCGGCGCCAACCAGCACAAACTCTACGGAGCGCGTTTTTAAATAGCTTTCTATGACCGGAATCCATGCGTTATTTCTGTCTGCTATCATCGCGTTATACACGGCAGGAAAATGCTCCTTTACGTAGAGAACGTCCTCCAATATTGCTATTGCTTCGCCCCTTCTCCAAACGTCAGCCATTTGATCAAACTCACGCTCTATGTCTTCACTAGACTCAAGTTCACGGAAGAGATACGCATAGTACGACTCGCCATACTCGCTTCCCAGATTTGCAAGTAAATCATACTGGAATTCCACTGTCTCAAAATATTCAATTTGTTTGCCGTATTCTTTCGCTTTTTTCTGAAAAAACATATCAACCCCGTCCGCCTTCGCAAACTGGCGTACTATATACGTTTCCAGAGCCGAGTATGCTACGTATGGTTTTAAAAATTGTATATTCTCCAGAGGATAACGATACGTTTCGCATAAAGACGCAAGGATACCGAATAGTTCCGGACTGAAAATGACCTCCAAAGACGTATAATCGGGATTCATAAGATTGGTGATGAACTTGAGATCGTCGTTTTCTTGCATCAGAACCAGTATGTTCCGCGCTGTTTCCAAATAGGCTGCGATATCCTCGCGCTGTACCATTTTCTGAATAGCAAACGCTATCGTGATTATCTCGCCGCGTATCTCCTGTTCGTGATCGGTCAGCGGTATGGTTTGGTCGCTAATGCTATGGTATGCGTTTTCATACTGCGTTATCATTGCGTTAAGTTGGGTCGTGAGGGCAACGAACCTGCCGATTTCGTCGTTTTGCTCCATCATTGCGGTTATCTGAGCGCACTCCTCATAAAAAGCTCTTACCGGCCCGCTGTTTAATGATGCCGGAAAGTCGTCAACAGAGGCCTCGAACACCAGTATGTCTGATTGCTCAAAGGCCGCCTCGAACGCTTGCGGCAGGGGATAGTCGGATTCGCGCAAGAGATGAATCGTCCCGCCGAGGTATAATACATTATCGCCATTGCTGATTTTCCAAACAGATGTTTCGCCGTAGAGAAAGGCCGAATTGACGCATAGAAAAGCAACCGCAGCCATTAACAAGAACTTTTTCATCATTACCTTCCTCATGGTTCCTCCGTTTACGCCTCGTAGACGGCGCGGGCGATGGGCATTCGGCGGCCCATGCCGACGGCGCGGGGGGAGACTTTCAGCACGGGCGGGGCCTGGCGGCGTTTGAACTCGGCGCGGGCGCAGGCCGTGATGATCCACGAGGCGAGCTCGCGGTCGTAGCCGCGCGCGGCGATTTCGTCCGCCGAGAGGTTGTCAAAGAGGTAGAGCCTGAGTATCTCATCAAGGATGTCGTAGGGCGGCAGCGTATCCTGGTCTTTCTGGTCGGGGCGAAGCTCGGCGGAGGGGGCTTTGGTTAAGATGGCCTCCGGGATGAGGGGGTATCCGGCTTTTTCGTTGATGCGGCGGCAAAGGGCAAAGACTTCCGTCTTGAAGAGGTCGCCGATGGGGGACAGCGCGCCGTTCATGTCGCCGTACAGCGTGCAGTAACCCATCGCGAGCTCGCTTTTGTTGCCGGTGTTCATCAGCATCGAGTCGAATTTGTTGGAAAAGGCCATCATGAGGCTGCCGCGTATCCGGGCTTGCAGGTTTTCCTCGGCCACATTGAAAGGTTGTCCCTCGAACACCGGGCCGAGCTCGTCGATAAACGTGTTATAGATGCTTTCGATGGGCAGGGTTTCGTAGCGGCAGCCTACGTTTTTGGCCAAGATCGCGGCATCGTCCTTTGAGCCCTGCGAGCTGAACATGCTGGGCATACTGAACGCGGTTACCTGTTCCTTGCCCGCTGCCGCTACCGCGAGACAGGCGACGAGCCCTGAGTCGATGCCGCCCGACAACCCCAAATGGGCGCGCTTGAAGCCGCATTTTTGCATATATTCGCGGATGCCCATGACGAGGGCGCCTTCGATGATGTCCAGTTCGTTGCCCAACTCGTTGGCCAACTCGCTGGCGGCCAATCCGTTTGTGACCAAGCCCTCCGCCGGGGATGGGGTCTTAGGGGCGGGGCCCCCAGGGAGGGGGGTAGCGGATGGCCAAACGGAGGGAGGCGTGGACACGCCGACCGGAGAGCGGACAGGAGCGAGGGGGGAGACCGGGCCTGTTGCATTTATTTGTGATGGAGCATTTATTGGGCCCGCGCCGTGTCGCGGAAATGTCAAAACGCGCTCAATGTTTTGCGCGAGGCATTGGGCGTCCCCCCCTTGTCCGCTTTGGGAGTCCCGCATGACGAGGCTTTCCTCTATCATGAGGCTTTCTCCAAATATGAGACTTTCTCCAAATATGAGGCTTTCTTCAAAGGCGGGGGCTTGGGCCGCGATACCGCTTGTGTCCGGGGTGAGGATGAAGCTGCGTCCGTCGAAGATGATCGAGTCGTTCGCGCCGACGGCGTTGATGTAGGCGAGGGTGAGGCTGCCCCGGCGGGCGATGCGGCGGGCGAGGGCGAGGCGGCTGGCCATTTTGCCCGCATAATAGGGGGAGGCGGAGGGGACGGCGAGGATCGTAACGCCTGAGTCGAGGAGGCGGCGGACGGGGTCTTCGTGGTAGCGGGTGCCGGGGGTTTCGGTTTCGCGCCAGACATCTTCGCAGATGGCGATGCCGATTTTTTCGCCTGAAAACGCGAAGTGCGGCCACTCTGTCGCGGGCTCGAAGTTGCGGGCCTCGTCGAACACGTCGTAGGTGGGAAGGAGGGTTTTGGTCTGCTCGAAGAGGAGCGCGCCGTTTTGCGCGATACCGTAGGCGTTGACGAGGGACTTGCCGGAATTGGAGCGGTTGCGCTGCACGTAGCCGAGGCCTGCGGCGATGCCCGGCGGCAGGGTTTGCTGAAGGAGGCGGAGGCTGCGGATGTTGTTCTCGACGAAGGCATCCTGGTCGAGGAGGTCCATCGGGGGGTAGCCGCAGAGGGCGAGTTCGGGGAAAAACACGATGTCGGCTTTTCCGGCGGCCATCTCCGCGAATCCGGCGATCTTCCGGGCGTTTTCCTCAAACGCGCCGACTTTGGAATTGATCTGTGCTATGGCTATACGCATGGGGCTATCTTAGCATGGGAAGGAGAGGGGTTACAAGTTATGAGGAAGAGAGGGAGAAGAGAGGGAGAAGGAGTCCGGCGCTCATCCGGCTTCGGTTAAAGGCCGGCGCTGACGGTGGCGGCGGTAATGACCGCAGGGCCGCCGGAACGGATTACCGCGCATAAGGCACGGGCTTTTCGACGGCCTTAAGTCCGCACGGTTTACTCGATCACGTCCCGCACAGACTTCTCTGTGTAGCCCGCACAGACTTTTCTGTGTAGCCCGCACAGACTTTTCTGTGTAGCCGCACAGACTTTTCTGTGTAGCCCGCACAGACTTCTCTGTGTAGCCCGCACAGACTTCTCTGTGTAGCCCGCACAGATTTCTCTGTGTAACCTACACAGACTTCTCTGTGTAACCTACACAGACTTCTCTGTGTAACCTACACAGATTTCTCTGTGTAACCTACACAGACTTCTCTGTGGAACCTGCACAGATTTCTCGGTGCAGCCACCCCAGGAAAGCCCTGCGGGGCTAGGTGGAGAGCATGAAGTCGGTCTCGATGATGCGGAACTCTTTCAGCAGCGCTGTCCCGTTGGTATACTGCGTGCGTACCTGCACCTTCCAGCTCTTGCC
>JAIRNN010000296.1 GCA_031257995.1 Spirochaetaceae bacterium
CACGTTTCTCGGTTTATGCGCGGAAGGTTTGCTCAAAGGCATTTCAAAAGACCGTTGCGCTACAGACTCGGTAGAAAGACAGTACGCAAGGCAAGCGGTTGATTGGCTGCGCGAACATCGGGACACGGCAATAACACCGAAGCAGCTCTGGGACAAAATCGGAAATGCCCACATAAGGTACGACCGGCAGATGCATATTGTACTTGCCTTGTGGTGCGCGGGCTTGATTGAAGACGGGGAAGGAGGAGTATATGTGTAAAGAGGGACAATACGGGAATGCTGCGGTGGAGGCCGTACGGCTCTATACCAGCGGCGAAATGAAGTGCCTTCCAAAGGCATGGTATGGGGTGATAACTCAATTTACAGACTCGCCCTCTTCTCAAGAGAAGCCTTGTCCTATAGAGACTTTTCTTGGTTTGTGCGAGGCGGGGCTTGTAAAAGGCGTTAGAAAAGGCACAATCCGTTTTACGAAAAACAAAGACTATGGTATTCGGGGCGTGGAAGCGTTGAAAAAAGATTCCAGTCTTGCCAAAAGCTCGGCAGCCAAATTATGGGGGTCTATAGATAACAACGGGGAAACCCATAACGGACAAATGGATGTTGTACGTGCCTTGTGGCGCGCGGGTTTGATTGAAAAGGGGGAGGACTGAGTATGGAACAGTCTCGAATGAAAAACATACATAAAGAGATAGGAGTATAACTATGAGAAAAGTTTTGTTAGTCTTAGTAACGTATTTGGCATTGGCTGTCTATGCGGCACTGGGCGCGGGGTTGCTTCTGGCGGGGTGCGCGACGTGGGCCGACCTTGTCACAGAGACGGACGGGAATGGTGTGGTGATTACCGGGTATAGGGGGCGGGGCGGCGATGTCATCATCCCCGCCATTATCAACAGCAGAAGCGTTACCAGCATTGGCGAGCGGGCTTTTTACGAGTGCAGCAGCCTGACCTCCGTAACGATACCGGGCAGTGTTACCAGCATTGGCAAGGAGGCTTTTGCCTATTGCTCTCGCCTGACTTCTGTAACGATACCGGAAGGCGTTACCAGCATTGGCGAGAGCGCTTTTTACAAGTGCAGCAGCCTGACTTCTGTAACGATACCGGCCAGTGTTACCAGCATTGGCAAGGGGGCTTTTGACAAGCCCCTCCAGGCCATCAGTGTAGCGCCCGCGAACAAACAGTACAAAGACTCAGACGGCGTGCTCTTTACCAAAGACGGAAAAACACTCATCACCTACCCGAGGGGCAAGGTTGCCGCCTACACCATCCCGGCGGGCGTTACCAGCATTGGCGATGAGGCTTTTGCCCACTGCTCCGACCTGACCTCGGTAACGATACCGGAAGGCGTTACCAGCATTGGTCGGGCGGCTTTTTACGGTTGCACTGGTCTGACCTCTGTAACGATACCGGAAGGCGTTACCAGCATTGGCGCGGGGGCTTTTTACGACTGCTCCGACCTGACCTCTGTAACGATACTGGAAGGCGTTACCAGCATTGGCGAGGAGGCTTTTGCCCACTGCTCCGACCTGACCTCTGTAACGATACTGGAAGGCGTTACCAGCATTGGCGAGCGGGCTTTTTCCTGGTGCACCAGCCTGACCTCCATCACGATACCGGACAGCGTTACCAGCATCGGCGAGAGCGCTTTTTCCCGTTGCTACGGCCTGACCTCCGTAACGATACCGGGCAGTGTTACCAGCATTGGCAAGGAGGCTTTTGCCTATTGCTCTCGCCTGACTTCTGTAACGATACTGGAAGGCGTTACCAGCATTGACCGGAGTGCTTTTTACGGCTGCGACAGACTGAAGGCAATCAGCGTATCAACCGCGAATCAACATTACAAAGATATTGACGGCGTGTTGTTTACCAAAGACGGGAAAACGCTCTACACCTATCCGAATGGCAAAAGAACCGTCTATACGATACCGGCGGGGGTTACCACCATTAACTCGAGAGCTTTTGCCTATTGCTACTACCTGACCTCCGTAACGATACCAGCCAGTGTTACCAGCATTGGCAAGGAGGCTTTTGCCTATTGCTCTCGCCTGACTTCTGTAACGATACCGGAAGGCGTTACCAGCATTGGCGATCGGGCTTTTTACGGCTGTACCAGCCTGACCTCCGTCACGATACCGGCCAGCGTTACCAGCATTGGCGTGGCGGCTTTTTACGGCTGCGCCAGTCTGAATCAAGCCACCAGCAACGCCATTCAAAGACGGTTTGGCAGGAGGGTTTTGGGGTGGTGACCAGGCAACTGAAAGCGGCCTGTCTATGCGCGGAACAGGGCCGTTCACACAAGCGTCAGCGGACGGGGAAAGGCCCTGTCCGGCGTAATACAGTCGCGCCGAATATCGGCGTCTATTTGAGAGGAGATATAGTATGGCAACTATTTTAAGGGGGTTCTTGACGACCGTTTTTGCGAAGGCCGCGCTAGAGGCGTACAAACTTTGCGTAAACAATGCTCAACTGAATCCGGTCGAAGCGTGGAAAAAGGCGTTTGCTTTTTCGTATTATCAAGGAAAAAGTCCGCTAGGCGGCAAAGGAGGAGTATATGTGTAAAGAGGGACAAAAAACGAGTTTATCGGATGACGTGCGCGCGTTCTGCCTTAGAAATTATGTACAACCTGCTAGGGTAAACAATGAAATCGGATTTTTTATTCGTTCGGGAGATGTGCACAGGGCGATGGGATTATCTAATCAAATGCCGCAGGTCTGCTCGGCAATTGGGTCTGATATATTTGAAAAAGAAGCAAATGTCAAGCGCGTATATATTGAAGGTCCAGTAAATGGAGCAAGGACAATATTTGTTTTTCTATTAAATGCAGCCGTTTGCGGTGAATAAATAATCCCCGCCGCAGAGCGGCGGGGTATTAAACCCCAAAGGAATAAACTAACCGCGAATGTGTGCTATATGGGACCATCTGTACAATCTGCGGACAAATATTCTTAGCTATTAAAAGCACATCGCGGCCAATGGCCGTAGATATATTTATTTTTAAGGAGGCCGTATGGCAACTATGTTAAGGGGAGATTGTATGGGATATACAACGTACGAAAACAGGAGAAATCCACATATCACCATTCATCGAAATGGGTGTAACCAGATAGGGAAAAATGGGGGTACGGGAGAAGGCGAGTATCATGAACACAGAACAGTACAAGATGCCGAAAACTACGCTCGAACTACCGGTTTAAGGACAATAAGATGTTCGTTCTGCAACCCATGATAAACCCGCCGCCGTTCTCCGTGTAATTGCCGTTATTGCTCGGTCGGGGGGCTGTTCAGACCGGGACAGGGAGGTTTTGCCGGCCAACGTTGGGCGGCGCATAGTGTGTATGGCGGGGTGCGGGCGTTCGGGATACTAGTTTCCTGCTCCTTATCAGCATCAAAAAGGTCTTAACGATGCTTGCTTCTTCAAAAGAGCAGATCACAGCGAAACAAAAACACGGTGACAGGCTGAAGATTGATGCGTTTTGGACATGCGCAGGGAAGAAATCGAATAAAACAGGGCTTGTCTATGACACCTTCGGGGATGGTTCCGGGGCCCTGTCGCGTTTATGTACCTTAAATCATTCATGGGCGCCGTGCCGCAGGAATGCCAAAACGCGCCTAGCACAACCGTTGTGCCTGTTTCGTGCGCGGCATTGCGTGCCCCGCAGAGGGAGCGGCGGATAAACGGAGAGAGATGTGGACGCGCTGAAAGTGCGGACATATCGACCGGAGAGCGGGCAGAAGTGAGGAGAAGGCTTCCCCCTTTTATATTTTATATGGTATAATAGTATGTCAGGGTTGTGTATTGTTTTGGGAGGATAGCGTATGGCTGGCGAGAAGGACGAGAGGAAAAAAAAGAAGGATATAAAGAGCCTTACCGGGCGGCAAAAGGCGGCGATTTTTCTTGTGTCAATGGGGTCGGAGGTTTCGTCGGAAGTTTTTAAGTATCTTCGCGATGACGAGATCGAGACACTGACGTTCGAAATAGCCCGGCTTGAAAAGATCGAGCCGCAACAGAAAGAGGCCATTCTGGTCGAGTTCCAAGAACTCATGATGGCCAACGAGTTTATCTCGATCGGCGGTATCGACTATGCCCGTGAGTTGCTGGAAAAGGCGCTGGGCAACCAGAAGGCGGTCGATATTATCAACCGGCTTACGTCGAGTTTGCAGGTACGGCCCTTTGACTTTATCCGGCGAACCGACCCGGCCCATCTCTTGAACTTCATCCAGCAGGAGCATCCGCAGACAATCGCGCTCATTCTGGCCTATCTCGAGCCGGCGAAAGCGTCGGTCATCATGACAAATCTGCCGCAGAACGTGCAGAGCGAGGTGGCGCGGCGTATCGCGTCGATGGACCGGACGAGTCCGGAGGTCTTGCGCGAGGTCGAGCGCGTTCTGCAAAAGAAACTTTCAACGTTGTCTAGCGAAGACTATACGGCAGCGGGCGGCGTGGACAGCATTGTCGAGATTTTGAACCTTGTCGACCGTTCCAGCGAGAAGCAGATCATTGAGGCGCTGGAGGACGAGGATCCCGAGCTCGCCGAAGAGATCAAGAAGAAGATGTTTGTCTTCGAGGACATCGTCATGCTGGACGACCGCTCCATCCAGAAGGTCATGCGCGAGGTCGACCAGCAGGAATTGTCGAAGGCGCTGAAGAGTGTCGATCAGGAGGTGCAGGACAAGGTTTTCCGCAATATGTCCAAACGCGCCGCTCAGATGCTCAAAGAGGACATGGAGTTCATGGGCCCGGTGCGCTTGAAGGATGTCGAAGAAGCGCAGCAGAAGATAGTAGCCATCATCCGCCATTTGGAGGACATCGGCGAAATCGTCGTCGCGAGAGCAGGAGAAGATGAGTTAGTAGTGTGATTCAGCGGCAGGGGATTTCGCTTCGAAATCGTCGTCGCGAGAGCGGGAGAAGATAAGTTAGTAGTGTAGATGGACACAGATGCAGAAAGGTACGGAATAAAAAATCTGCGTACATCTGTATAATCCGTGTCATCTGCGGTCAACCGTGATTAAGCCTGTGATTAATGCCGGGGCGGTAAGCGCCCCGTAGAGGGGGATAGCGTATAAACGGAGGGAGATGTGGACGCGCCTTAGGCGTAGCGTAGGCGCGGGCATATCGACCGGAGAGCGGGCTGGAGCGAAGGGTCGGCAAAACTTGCCGCGACTTCCCCTTCCTTTTCTTAAATAGAACAACTATACCAGTAGTAAGAGAGATAAAAGGATAAGATAATGGCAAGATATGTCTTTCGTGCGGGCGAGCTCCAGGCGGCGGGCGGGACGGTTGTGTTGAAAGCGCCGTATCCGTTTGAGACCGAGGAGCCTTCGGAACTTGAGGAATTGGATGCGCCGGAAATCTACACAGGCCCGACAGCGGACGAGTTGCGGGCGGAGGCGGAGGCGTTCAAGCAGTCGTGGGAGGTTGAAAAGGAATCGTTGCGGACTGCCGCGAAACAGGAGGCCGAGCAGATTGTCGGCAGGGCGCGTGAAGAGGCGGAAGCGGCGATTGCCCGGAAAGAGGCCGAATGTCAGGCGTTGCGGGAAGATGCCGAGGCGCGGGTCGCCGAAACGGTTGCCGATGCGGAACGGCGGGCGAAAGAACTGTTGGAAGCCGCCGATCAAAAATACGAGGCGGGCAAACAGGCTGTAGAGGATTCGGGCAGGGAGGATGGCCGGAAGGAAGGTTATGCGGCGGGGAAGGCCGAAGCGGATCGGCTGGTCGCCCGGATTCACATGATACTTGAACGGGTGCAGGACCGCCGCCGGCAGATCCTCGATGAGACGGAACAGCAGATCGTTGATCTTGCGCTGCTGGTTGCGCGGAAGGTGGTGAAAGTGCTCGTTACCACCGACCGCGAAGAGATCGTGCGGGCCAACGTGTCCGCAGCCCTCCGCAAAGTCCGTTCGCGGGGCATCGTTACCATCAAGGTGAATCTTGCCGATCTTGACGTTACCACCGAACACAAGGAGGAGTTTACGCGGCTCATCGAGACAACGGCTACGGGTTCGGGTGAGGTCTGCCTGCATATCCACGAGGATTCGTCGATTGATCCGGGCGGTTGTGTCGTGGAAACGGATTTCGGCGAGATTGACGCGCGGATTAACGCCCAACTGTCCGAGATCGAAAACCGGCTTCTCGAAGTGCCGCCTTTGCGGCAATCGAGACAATCGTCTCAGCGGAGCGGCGGGCTCTGAGTCTTATTATTTATGGAAGAAACGGAAAAAATCGCTGTGGAACCCCTTCTTGCCAAATATTTTGCCTGTGCCGAGCAGACGGAAACCTTGAAGTATGCGGGGTTTGTCTCCAAAGTGCAGGGCCTCCTGATTGAAAGCCGGGGGCCGATCTCTGTTATCGGCGAGGTCTGCAAGATCGCGATTCCTTCGGTTTCTTCTATTCCGGTTTCCTCCATGGAGTCTTCCCTGGAGAAAAAAGAAAAAGAGGTGTTCGCCGAGGTTGTCGGGTTGAACGGCGCGACGGTGCAGCTTATGCCCTACGGCGACACCCAGGGGATCGCGGTGGGGGCGCGGGTGACGGCGACCGGCCGCCGCCTTGAAGTGCCGGTTTCGGAAAAACTGTTGGGCCGGGTGGTGGGGCCTCTGGGCGATCCGGTGGACGGAGGGGGTCCCGTTGATGCGGAACAGCGCTATCCGGTGATCGCGCCGCCGCCTCCGGCAATTACCCGCGAGCCTATCACCCGGCAGATTGTTACCGGGATACGGGCCATCGACGGGCTCCTCGCGGTGGGCAGGGGCCAGCGACTGGGGGTGTTTGCCGGAAGCGGAGTCGGGAAATCCACGTTTCAGGCTATGATTGCCCGCAACACCAACGCGCAGGTGAATGTTGTCGCGCTGATCGGCGAGCGGGGTCGGGAACTCCGCGACTTCATCGAGAACGATCTGGGGCCGGAAGGAATGGCCCGTACCGTGATTGTCGTGTCGACCGGAGACGAGAACCCGCTCGCCCGGCTCCGGGGCGCGTACACCGCGACGGCCATCGCCGAATACTTCCGCGACCAGGGGAACGACGTGATGTTCCTCTTTGACTCGATCACCCGCTTTGCCCGAGCGATGCGCGAGATCGGGCTGACAACCGGAGAGCCCCCGGCCCAGCGCGGCTATCCTCCTTCGGTATTCGACTCGATGCAAAAACTTTTGGAACGGAGCGGCACCGCATCCTGCGGCACGATCACCGCGTTTTACACGGTGCTGGTCGACGGCGACGACCTTGACGAACCGGTATCCGACACCGTGCGCGGCATCCTTGACGGACACATCGTGCTGTCGCGCGTTCTTGCCGAACGGGCGCACTACCCCGCCATCGACATTCCCGCCTCCAAATCGCGGTTGTCAAGCACCGTTGCCGGGAAGGTGACGAAGAAAGCGGCGCAGGCGGTACTCCGCCTTATTTCCGCCTACAACGAGATTGAGGACATGATCAACTTAGGCGCGTACAAGATCGGCACGAACCCCGCTGTTGACGAGGCTATCGCCAAGCACGAGGCCATCGAAGCCTTTTTGACCCAAGCGGTTGATGAAAAGTCGTCGCTGGAGGAGACCCTGCGCGCGCTGGGCACGATAGCCGAGATCGAAATTCCCCCGGAAGAGATGGGGCCGTATGTGAAAATTTGAACAATTGGGATTAAGAATACAATAGCCGTAAATGAAAATCGTCGTTTTTCATGACTAAGGGAAAAAAGCCCCCGGCCTTCATCACAGGCTTAATCACGTTTTAACCACGAACGGCACGAAACCTCACGAACTGGACTGGCCCCCGTCACAAAGATAACAAATAACTTCTCTGTGTTTACGTACCTGATTCATTCAATATTTTTCCCGAATTAAAATCAGCATCAGCTATTATCATCCATCCTTTAACATCATTATCAGAGTTGTTTAGGACCCTCAAGTTTCTAAACAACTTCCGCTAAGAAATGCGGTTTTGTAAGGCTTTAGCGCAGGGCTTTTAAGCCCCAAAAACCGCAAGACTTGTGAGACAACCAACCGGGTTATTAAACAAGTCTAATGTTCGTATAATACTTTTCCCTTTTGATAAATTGTCTTTTCAAATAGATTCTCTGTTTTTCGTTTATTAAATACACTTTCATTATTGAGAAATAAATCAATGAGCCTGTTCCAAAACTCATTTGTATTTGGGGCAGTTCTGTCAATTGACAAAGAGGCAAGGAATTAACCGCGAAGGTGGTTGGTAAACCGCTGAGGCGAATAAGGATAGAGGCGCGCTGATTTGACAGCCGGGTGGCTTTACAAGCAGTCTTGAAGGCGGTTTCCTGTGAAAGCTGGCAAAACAGGCGGATTGGCGGTAAAAGGCGCGGCTGCCGGTAAAGACCTTCCGCGCCTTCAGTACCGCGGCGCCGAAGCTGGTATTCAAGCGCCGCCTTTATTGGCGCCGCACCGTGTTGTGTAATTGTATAACGCCCCTAGCACAACCTACGGTTGTGCCTGTTTCGGGCGCGGCAAATGGGTGCCTTAGCGGTTCATTCCTTATCTCTTTGCCAACAGACAGATTAACAGTAGAACGCCCGTCTCCCAGACATAAATCCGTGTCCATCTGCCTCATCCGTGTTCATCCGTGGTTAAAGGTGATTGAACCCAGTTACAGAATCAGCATCGCGTCGCCGTAACTGAAGAAGCGGTAGCGTTCCGTGACGGCTTTTTGGTAGGCGGAAAGGACGGCATCCCGTCCGGCCAGCGCGGAGACGAGCATCAGGAGGGTGGAGCAGGGGGTATGAAAATTCGTGAAAAGGTGGCGGACGACCTTGAACTCGTAGCCGGGATAGATGAAGATAGCGGTTGCGCGGCTGCCGGGTTCGACCCGCCCGTCCCGCCAAGCGGATTCGAGACAGCGGAGACTCGTGGTGCCGACAGCGGTTATCGGCCGCCTTTCCCGTAACGCGCTATTGACCTTTTCCGCGCAGTCTTCGTCAATCGTGTAGTGTTCCTCGTGCATCCGGTGGTCTTCGACACGCTCGGTACGTACCGGAAGGAAGGTGCCCAGGCCCACGTGGAGCGTAACAAAGGCGGTCTCGATACCGCGTTTCTGGATTTCCGCGAGCAGGGCCTCGGTCAGGTGGAGGCCGGCGGTCGGCGAGGCGATAGACCCGTGGGGCTTCGCGTAGACATTCTGGTAACGGGCGGCATCTTGGGCGGTGTCGTTCCGTCTGATATAGGGCGGGAGCGGGATATGGCCGTACTTGTCAAGATAACCATCGTCAACGGGCCGGTTAAACCGGAGGCGAACGCCGTTCTCCGTGTGCCCGGTGATTTCGGCTTCGGTTGCCGTTTCTGTTGCCGGTTCCCGCCCTACAGACACCGCCCCGTTATCGCCGGGGCAAGCTTCCCCCCTTCCCCCGGAGGGGGACTGCCGCCCATCCGTATCATGCCGCTCTCGATGGAAGCCCCTGTGGGGCGGAAACACGAACACATCGCCTGCGTTTTTGCGTTTCGCCCTTTTGCACAACGCCTCCCACTCGGTTGCCGCCGTCTGCTTGATCAACAGAAACTCCGCCGTACCGCCGTGTTCCCGGCTTGTCCCGTAGATACGCGCCTTTCGCACACGGGAATTGTTGAGTACGAGGAGCGTGTCTTTCGGTAACAGTTCCGGCAGGCCGCGTACCATTTTGTGTTCGATGACGGGTTCGATGGCCGGTTCGCCGTGTTTCGGGCGGCGCAGTACCATGAGGCGGTCGTCGCCGCGCTCGCCTGACGGTTCCTGCGCGATCAACGATTCGGGCAGGTCAAAAAAGAAGTCCTGTGTTCTCAAGTCCCGTGTTCCCATGCCCCATCTTCAAATGAAGGTGTTCGTAGGCCGCCATCGTAACCATGCGGCCACGAGGCGTGCGTTGCAGGAGGCCCGACTGAATCAGAAACGGCTCGTAAAAATCTTCGAGGGTGTCCACCGACTCGCCCAACGATATGGCAAGGGTCTCCGCGCCGACCGGCCCGCCGCCGTAGCGTTCGATAATCAAACGCAGAATCTCGCGGTCAAACTTTTCAAGGCCCAGCTCGTCAATCTCAAGCTGTTTAAGCCCCTTCCGCACGATGGCCTCGGAGATGACCCCGGCGTTTTCGACCTGCGCGAAATCCCGCATCCGTTTCAACAGCCGGTTGGCAACACGGGGCGTTCCCCGCGCGGAGGAGGCGATGAGACTCGCGGCAGCCTTGTCCACCTTTGTCTGGAGAATGGCCGCCGACCGGTTCACAATCGTTTCCATCGCGTCTTTTTCATAGAACGAAAACCGGCAGGTTATGCCGAAACGGGAGATGAGCGGCGCGGCAACCATACCCGCCTTCGTTGTCGCGCCGATCAGCGTGAAGGGCTTGAGCTGAATCCGCATCGTGCGGGCGGACGGCCCCTGTCCGATCACCCAGTCAAGCTCGCGGTCTTCCATCGCGATATAGAGCATCTCCTCGATCGCCGGTTTCAGCCGGTGAATCTCGTCGATAAAGAAGACGGAGTTCGCCGAAAGCGTGGTGAGAATACCGATGATGTCCTTGGGCTTATCGAGGGCCGGGGCAGACGTTTCCTTAAACTCCACGCCCAACTCGTTGGAGACGACCTGCGCGAGGGTGGTCTTTCCGAGGCCCGGCGGCCCCGTCAAAAAGAGGTGGTCAAGACTTTCCCGCCGTTCTTTTGCCGCGCTGATGAAGACGCTCAAGTTGCGTTTCATCGCTTCATGACCGATGAATTCCCGCAAGAACTGCGGCCGTAACGAGGCCTCGCCTAAATCCTCCGCCACCGCCGTTTCCGGCCGCAAAACATCACCGTTTGCCGGGTTTTTTGCCATGCTATTCCGCGCCGGATTCGCCTTCGGCTTTGGTTTCGCCGGTTTCCTCGGTTTTGTCTTCCGCTTTGGATTCGGCGTCCGGTTTTTTTATCACGGAAGCCGCCGTCTTGATGTTCTCTTTGGTCTCGTCGCTCAAGCGGGAATCGCCCAGCAACTCGTCGATTTTCACGGTATTCGTGAAGCCGTCCTTGATTGCCTCCTGCAATTCTGTCAACGCCGCATCCCCTGAATCGGCGATGAACATCAGCCGGGCAATCTCAAACCGGATATCCGCCTTTTTCAGCGTCTCCGTTTCTTTGGTAAGGTCTTTCAATGCCCCCTGGTACTCCTCGATGGCCCGCGCATAGAACTCGTTTTTTTCGAGAACCCGCGCGTATTCGCACCGCGCCGCCGCATCGGTGTTGTCGGCGAGATAGAGCGCATAACTGTCGATGGCCTCCGGCTTTTCGGCGGCTGCCTGTACTCGCGAGAGGAGCAACTGCGCGTCCTTGTTGGCGGGGAGATTGTAATCGTATTTCAAGAGAACCGTTTCCGCTTCGGCGTATTCCTTGGCAACATAGAGCAATAGCGCGTAATTATACCCGTCATCCGCATTTTCGGGAACGATGGCCAGCACCTCGCGGTAATACTGCAAGGCGCGTTCGGTATCGCCCATCTTTATGCGGGTATAAGCTGCCGCTTCGAGGGCCAGTACATTCTGCTTGTCTTTTTTCAGAATCCCCTCAAAATATTTTGCCGCTTCGCTGTAACGCTTGTTTTCAAACGCGATCCGTCCAAGCTGATATTCACTTGCCGTCATCGTCCGGTCGGCATTTTGCGCCCGCACCAGCCATTTTTCCGCCTCGTCAAACTTCCCGATGTTGTAATACGCCATACCGATGTTGTAGTATTCCTCTGCCGAAGCCACCTGACTCGCGCAGGAAGCAAGAAGCCCCGCCAGAACAACAAAACACACTGCCGCCTTTGTCAAAGCCCGTCCCGTTGTGGAAGAGACAAGCCTATTTAAAAGGGGAAGCACCGCCGTCTGGAGCGGAGACCGCAATCCACCGCGCGCACGGCCTTTTCCGACGCGGCGCCCCCTCGTTCCAGACGGCTCAAAACCGCCTAAGCGCAATGTGCGACACGCAAAGCGCGTGGGCGGTTTTGAGCCGTCTTCCCCGACCCCCCCACCTGTTTACGACGTG
>JAIRNN010000335.1 GCA_031257995.1 Spirochaetaceae bacterium
CAGCCGGAACAGCGGCTCGCCGATATTGACCTCTGTCCCTACTTTGTACCAGATGTTCTGGTCTAACTGTCTTTTCTTTTTCATACACTATATATGCGGTTACCAGCCGTCCTGCTTTAATCCGGCACGAAAAAAAGCGCGAAAAAGGCGAAAAAATTGTGGTTTTGGAACAGGCTCAACAGATAATGTGTAATATGTCGCGCCATGGATTGAAGTTGACACAGAAGAAGGCGAAAGAAGAGAGATGTGACACGATACAGCGAAGCGTTCAAACTCAGGATCGTGGAGGACATGGCCGACGAAAAATACGGCAGCCTGAACGAAGCAAACCGGAGGAATGGGATTCGCGGTTGCGCGGCACCGGCCCGGCGGATCGAGCAGTATGGACGGAGATATTTTGCCCAAGAGGATAAAGGTGGAAACGATAGACGAGATCGACGAGATGAAGGCGGCCCGGAAAGGATACGGGAACTGGAAGCGGCCCTTGCCAACGCGCATATGGATTATTGCCTTGAGAGCGCGGTTTTGAACATAGCCTGTCGGCAGATGGGAACCACGACGGAAGAGCTAATCAAAGAAGATTTTCCATTCGCGCAACGCGCGCTCTGTACCAAACGTTTTCCACTTCTTTTCTCATACATTTACTCCCACGCTATATATGCGGTTGGCGGCCATATTGCTTTAATCAAACGCGAAAAAAGCGCGAAAAAGGTGAAAAAATCGTGGTTTTGAAACAGGCCCCCTTGGTCACTGGGCCTACAGCATATCGTCCAGCGTGAACACACCGCGTCGTGGAGTCGCGGCCAGCCACTCGGCGGCGCGAACCGCTCCGGACGCAAAGCCCTCCCGGTTTCGCACGCGATGGATGATCTCTATCGTGTCCGCATTGCTGTCGAAAAAGACCGCGTGGGTGCCCGGATCGCTTCCTGTGCGGATGCTCGCGAAGTGCAACTCGTCTTTTGCGGGCGGACGGTCGAGCTTGTCATAAACCGCCTTTGTCTTCCGGGTCTGCGCGGCCAGCACTTTTTCCACCAGCGTTTTCGCGGTGCCGGATGGACTGTCCGCCTTCTTGTTGTGGTGGGACTCATATCCTGCAATGTCGTACTCCTCGTAAAGATCGGCGGCGTTTGCGGCAAAGGCGGCGATCTTCAGGAAAAGCCGGACACCGATAGAGTAGTTGGACGACCAGACGAGACTCCCGTCCGTAGCCTTTGCCACCGCTTCAACCTCCGCCAACTGGTCATACCAGCCGGTTGTCCCGGTTACCACGGGAATCCCGGCGGCCAACAGGGCCTTGATATTCCCGACAGCGGACGCGGGGCTGCTAAACTCGATTGCCACATTAACACCCCCGCCTATATCCGCGACCGTCTTCCCAATGACACGCCCGTCTGCCGCTACGCCTTCTGCAAAAGGATCAATAACGGCGATGATAACGTGACCACGGACAAGGGCAGTCCTTTCGATCAACCGCCCCATTTTGCCGTACCCGACTAACGCAATATTCATAGCACCCCCCGCACACTTTGTCGGGTCGTATAGTTAAACGAAATAAACATCTTCATACAAAAACTCCTTTAATGCGGCAACCAGCTGCCGGAAACCCCGATCATTCCCGAAAAGCATTTTATATTATCACCGCGCTTATAGTGCCGCCTCTTGCTTCGTCAAAAACGTCTCTACCAGCCGGTTGTAGGTATCGCGCTTTTCAACGTGGATAAGGTGGGCGCCCGGCAAAAGATGCCACTCGGCATTCGGTATGCGGTCGTACTCCTCTTTCACGAGCAACGGGGTTACCTCGTCTGAAACGCCGGACACCAGCAGCGTGGGAACGGTGATCTCGTGCAAACGGCCGGAGACATCCCAGTCTTTCAGCTTGCCGATGGCCATAAACTCGGTATAGCCCTGCATGATGACATATACCTTGCTCTGATGCTCAAAAGAATAAGCGACAAAATTGGGCAGGGGATCAAGGTTGACCACATGGCGGCTGTAGTAAACGTCAGACGCGGCCAAGAAGGCGGGATCGTCGTATTTTTCTTCTTTTATCCCCTTTTCGATGGCGGCTATCACGTCGGGCGGCAGCCAGTTTACCAGCCGGTTGATCTCGTCCGCAAAGACCGGAAACGAAGCCGGCGAGCTTGAGATAACGACACTTTTCACATCCTGCGGCTTTTCGGTGATGAGATAGTCCATCAGCAACATCCCGCCCCAAGACTGCCCCAGTATGTGCAATTCTTTGAGCCCCAGCCCGGCAATGACATTGGCAAGTTCTTCCTTGAAAAGCGCAACCGAATAGAAATCTGCCGCATCGGGACCGGGCGAGTTGCCGCAACCGATCTGATCGTAATAGATGACCTCCCGTCCCTTCGCCGCAAGATCGTCCAGCGACTGCATATAGTTGTGGGGAAATCCGGGCCCGCCGTTCACGACCAGCAGCGGAATTTTTCCCGCCTCACACGCTCCAACCCGCCTGAACCACGTTTGATACCCCTTGAACGGGATCGTCCCTTCTGTAATTTTTGCCATAACAATCTCCATTATACAGTATAATACTTCTGCTAAGAAAATATAAAGAGGGGAAAGTCTCCACAGTCAACAGAGGCTATTTCAAAACCTCAAATTTTGAAACAGTCTTGACAAGTTAAGCAACAAGGACAGCGGGATACTCACGGTACTATTTACTGGGGCAGCGTGTCGATGGACCGGAGGGCCGCTGTCTGCGGACGACTATGCTTCCTCCAGCGGCCAAGCTACCAAAGGCGGCCGCCGCCTACGGGGACAACGCCACCCGTAGACGCGGCTCTCCTGCCTCGACACGCTGTCCCGGTACATGGTTGTGGGCGAAGCCTGTTCATGGGCCCTATTCGTTATCAATGCCTCCCGTTGTTCCATGCGATAGGAGAAGTATACAGGGTGGAAATGGTGAGCGCAGGCTGCGGCTATTTCAGTGAGGAAGCGGTGAAGCAGAAAGAGCTGGGAGAGGCTGCTGGGCGTGTGGTATACTGCGCGGTGGAGAAACAGAGTCATCACCGGGCGGAAAAGAAACTAGAGAAGCGGGAAAAGACGGGGAGGCGGTTGAAGAGGCGGATGGAAAGAAGATATACAAAAAGCGGAAAGAGACGGCGGAACCGGTATTCGGGATAATAAAACAGGCGGTGGATTTCCGGCAGTTTCTGTTCCGGGGGCTGGAAAAGGTAAATCTGGAATGGGAGACCGTGTGTCTCAGGTTTACCAAGAAGCGGTTGGCTATCGCAGGGGTGAACGGGGAATGGGAGAGGAAAAGCGGGTCAAGGGCGAAATATGTTGACGATATAGTTGTTCTGCTAAACTATTCAGCCGTCTTTATTACCGGGGGCGTTGCGGGGGCGGGAAACCCCCGCAGAGGGGGTAGCGGAGGGCGCAAGACCGTAGCGAGGGGTCGGCAAAATTTGCCGCGACTTCCCCCGCCTGAATAGTCACCTATTTTCTTGGCCGAAGCGCTAATCGGGGCGCGGGGGCTTGACAACAATCTCAATCCATAGCAATATAGCAGAAAACATAAAGTTACAGGAGCAGGGCATGGCCTTTATAGATGTTGTCGAGTGGAATGACGCGGCAAACGATGTCTTTGCGTGGAAGTTCGCGCAGAACAAGAATAACAACCTAAGTACGTTTACCCAACTCATTGTGCGCGAGTCTCAGGAAGCTATCCTGTTTAGCAAGGGGCGGATCATCGGGAAATTCGGGCCGGGTAAACACACGCTGAATACCGAGAACCTTCCCCTGCTCCGCAATCTGTTTGGGATTCCTTTTGGCGGGAAAAACCCGTTTACGGCGGAAGTCTGGTTTGTCAACAAGGCCGCGCCGCTCACGATTGACTGGCGGACGGATACGATGCGTTTTCATGATCCCGATTATGGGGCGATGGTGCCTCTCGCCGCGATGGGGCGGTACGGGCTCAAGGTGGAGGAGGCCGAGCGGTTTCTCGTTCAGCTTGTCGGTACGCTTACGGCGTTCACTTCCCGCGATCTGACCGGTCATTTCTACGGCCCGCTCGTTGCCAAGACGAAGAGTACGGTCATCTCCTTTATGCAGGCGAACGGGATAGGCCTCCAGACGATCTCCGCCCGGCTCGAAGACCTCTCCCGATTCCTGCACGATCCGTTGAAGGAATTCTGGGAGTCCTACGGGATGCTGCTCACCGGGTTCTACATCACCTCGGTCGATCTCGACACGTCAACCGAGGATGGCAAGAAGATAGCGGCGGCGATGAGCGACCGATCGGCGCAAAACATAGCCGGATACACATGGCAGCAACAGCAGGGATTCAAAGTGGCCGGCGACGCGCTGACACGAGGCGGGGATATGGGCATTCTGGGGGCCGCCGCGATGACCGGTATGCTGGGTTCTGGCGGCGGCGGTGTCGGGGCGGCGATGATGCAGCCGCCTCAGACGGGGGGACCGGCCGATGGATACGCGCCAAACCAGACCCGCCGGGAAATCTTTTGCGCGAAGTGCGCGAAAAAGTATCCGGCTACGAACAATTTTTGTCCTCATTGCGGGAACAAATACAACCCCTGCCCCCGTTGCGGCAGCGACAACCTTGAGGGGAGCAAACGCTGCGTGTCGTGCGGTTCCCCGTTGGCACAAGCGGCGGCGGGCGGCGGTTTCGGCGATGCCTGTTCCCGTTGCGGCGCACAGGTTACGCCGGGTACAAAATTTTGCCCTTCCTGCGGGCAGAAGATGGGTTAGGAGCGGCTATGACACGAAATCAATCACTGGCTTTCAGGGCAATCCTCTTCGCGTTGGGCGCGGGTGTCGTCGTGCTGGCGTTCTTCCTCGTAACGGACGGCCGCGCGCCGACCCAAGCGGACGGGTTTATGTGGGTGTCTGTCGCGCTCGCGTACCTCGTGTGCTCGCTCCCGTTTTTCTTTTCCGCGTTCAGGACGGACCGCTTCTCGGACAAGATCCCGTCTCTCGCGCTCGTCTGGCTGGGCGTTTTCATCTATGTCCCGCTCTCAATCGGCATCATCGTTCTCTTGAAAACCGCGCTTTTCTCGTTTAACGCCGCCGTCATCGCGCAGGCTATTTTCGTCTTTGCTTTCGCGGTCAACGTCTATTTCGGCTATTTCGCGAATTCCCACGTTCGGTCTGTCGCGAGCGAGGAAGCCGGACTACGCGAGCAATTGTCCGAGATAAAGCAAAAGGCCGCCCTGCTCTCCCTTGCGGTGGACCAAGGCGGATTTGAAAAGGCTCAAGTCTCGTTGCGGCAGGCCCTTGACGACATCAAGTATCTTTCTCCGGTCCGGGGAGACGCGGCGAAAAAGTCCGAGGCGGCGATCATCATGGCGCTTGATTCGGTGAAGCAGTTATGCGACGCGATAGCGGAGGGCGCGCATCCGTCAAATTTCGAGCGGGACGCGGAGAGGCTGCTTACGCTGGTTCGTGTGCGGAAATTGCTGCGAAATTAGGAATTGATAAAAGGGGGAAGCCTCCCCCTCCGCTACAGCCCGTGCTACGGGCTGTTGGCCCTTCGCGCGGTCTTACGCGTACCCCCTCTGCGGGGGGCCGCCCCCGCAACGCCCCCGGCACTAACCACGGACCTTCATCTGTGCCGCCCTGTATCTAATGTCCGCCTTGGTGCGGGTATTGTTGAATAGTATGCGCCCCCGCGATTGATCAAGGTTTAACCACTGCCCTATATGGGCCATGCGGGTAACACCGCCCCGCGCCCCTCTCCATCCGCGCTTAAACGTGATAAAGCCCCCGGTACATTATCCATCTAGACAGAAATTTCCGCCTCCGGTATAGTGTGTGTTTGCAATTGCAAAATGCGCTTGCAAGGCAGCGCGTATAGTAAGATAAGTTGGCATTAATGACAAAAGTGATAATAACGAAAATAACGGCTAAAAGGGGTGTTTCAGGCCGCATGGAGGCGGTTGCGCGTCAGGGGAGTTTTGCGGAGCAAAACGCCATGGCAAGGGCGCAGCCCTTGCCCCTTCGCGGCTTCGCGGCTTCGCGGCTTCGCGGCTTCGCGGCTTCGCGGCTTCGCGGCTTCGCGGCTTCGCGGCTTCGCGGCTTCGCGGCTTCGCGGCTTCGCGGCT
>JAIRNN010000001.1 GCA_031257995.1 Spirochaetaceae bacterium
TCCCATACTTCCCGCAGGCCGCATCCTCCACTACACGAAGCTTGAACGCCTCGCTGTACCTTATCTCATCTCTCATCTTTCGACTCCTTATGTGTCAACTTTACACCAGGACGCGACAGTAGCGTCCCGCAGAGGGGGTAGCGTAAGCCCGCAGGGCTGGAGCGAGGGGGAGACTTCCCCCATCCGGCTTTATATTTTCTTGGCGGAAATGCTATGTTACGCGAGAAGGGCTCTTGAAGGCCCCTTCGTTTGGTCTATGGACATTTTATCTTATATAGTCTATAGTTTCAATAGGAAATACCTATGGAAAATGTACCGAATAATACTCTTATGCTGACGAATCATCCGTGTTTTAACCGGGAAGCCCGCCACCGTACCGGGCGTGTCCACCTGCCGCTTGCCGAAAAGTGTAATATTCAGTGCGGCTTTTGCAACAGGAAGTATGACTGCGTGAATGAATCGCGTCCGGGTGTTACGAGCGCGGTACTGGGGCCGCAGGGGGCGCTGGATTATCTTGGGCAGGTTCTGGAGAAGATACCGAACATTGCCGTTACCGGGATTGCCGGGCCGGGAGATCCGTTTGCGGTGCCGGATGCAACGCTTGAAACATTGCGTCTTGTCCGGGCGCGGTATCCGAAGATGCTACTTTGCGTCGCTACAAACGGGCTGGGACTTCCGCCTTACGTGGGGGCGCTTGCCGGGCTGGGCGTGTCCCATGTGACGGTTACGGTGAACGCGGTGAATCCGGTCATCGGCATGAAGATTTACGAGTGGGTGCAGGACAGGCCGCATGTCCGCCGGGGGATTAACGGCGCGCGTTTTCTTTTTGAGCGGCAGGAGGAATCGGTGCGGGCGTTGAAAGAGGCGGGGATAACGGTGAAGATAAACACGGTTGTTGTTCCCGGTGTCAACGACCGGCACACCGAGGAGGTTGCGGCATGGGCGGCCAAAGCCGGGGCGGACGTGCACAACTTCATTCCGGTACTGCCGGTTTCCGGCACGTTATTTGAGGGCGTGGTTTCTCCAAGTCCGGCGGAGATAGCGGGGATACGTCTTCGTGCCGGGAAGTATCTGCCCCAGATGTCTCACTGCGGCCGATGCCGGGCGGATGCGGCTGGTCTCTTGGGCGCGGATAACGCGGCGATCATTGACGATCTTTTGCGTAAGGCCGGAGGCGGGACGGCGGAATCAAGAGGGGGCTGTCCCTCGTGGGCCTGCCCCCTCCAGCAGGGCCTGCCCCCTCAGGCGGGGGCAGGCCCCTCCGGTGGAGACCCGCCGTCTGGGAAGCCGCATATCGCTGTTACCACAGGAGACGGGTTTTCGATTAACCGCCATCTGGGAAGGGCAGATTATTTCTATGTATTTTGTAACGGCGGGGACAAACCGGAACTGGTCGAGATACGCGAAGCGCCTCCGGCTAGCCATACGGACCGGTGGGCAGTGCTGGGGGAGACCTTGCGCGACTGTTTTGCCGTTCTTACCGCCGCTTCGGGTTTTTCGCCGAAACGGGCTCTCGCCGAGGCGGGCATCATCGTGTACGACTGCGAAGGCGAGATTGCCGATAGCGCAATGCCGCTCTTTGCGGGAATACCGCTTCCCGGCGGATTCGGGCGCGAAACATCTGCGCCCGAACCGCAGTTTAACTGTTCGCGGGCCGTATTTTGCACCACATCCTGTGCTGCCAATGGTGCCGCATCCTGCGAAAACGGCATTGGGGATTGATCCCTAATGCCGCGCTCCTGCCGACAGTGCTTTTGAAATGAGAACATTTGAACCTTTCCCGAAACCCTGCCGGTTTCGGAAAAGGCTTGTTTTTGCCGCTTACTGTCGTAAAGTTTACGGCCCCTTTTCCATTCGGGTTATATGTGTTATTGTTTATGGCGCGATAAGGTAACAATATGCAGAACCTGTTGAACGACTTAACCGAAATTCTCGATGCCTCCGGCGAATTTACCGATGAAAATGGCCGCTTACTCAAAAACAAGATAATCGAATACGCTTTGAAACTTGATGGCGGCTTTCTCAGGCAGCTTCTTAAAAGTGAAACAATAAAAAAACATTTTTTTACAGACATCGGCGGGATTTTCGTTTTTGACAAAATCAAGTTTCAGGACTTCGTTTCAAACAAACAGTTTCTGCCCGACAGTTACACAGCGTTTAGGAACAAAATTGGCCTTGTTGATGAGAAAGGCGATTATATTGCATCGGGTGGCGATGTTACCCTTGTATGGCCGTATAAAGACTGCGTTCTCGAAGGCGGCCAGACCAAAGAGAACCAGAAACGCGACGAGATTTTCTGGAATGAAACCCTTGCCCCTAACGAGATTGACCGCCTTTTCGCTCCGAAGGTTATTACCAACTGGAAACGTTTCGATAAAAATGGTGCTCTTATCCTGACAGGCGATGAAGATATAAATTTTGATAACGAGAATTACATTATCAAAGGGAACAATTTAATCACTCTTCATTCAATTTATAGGCGTTTTGCGGGCAAAGTAAAACTTATCTATATTGATCCGCCGTATAATACCGGGAAAGACAGTTTTAGATATAATGATAGATTCAATCATTCTACATGGCTGACTTTTATGAAGAACCGGTTGGAAATCGCAAAATTGTTTTTGCGTTATGACGGACTGATTTTTGTTCACTGTGACAATAACGAACAGGCTTATTTGAAAACCTTGATGGACGATATTTTTCAGAGAGAGAATTTTATTGAAACCATAACTATTGTCAACAATCCGGCGGGCAGGGATTATGGCGGCATTGCCAATATGCATGAGTTTATTCACGTTTATTCAAAGTCTCTTGATTATGCGGTTTATAATCTGCCGGACCCTAACAAGAAATTTCCTTTTACCGATAGCCTCGGCGGATTTGAAACGCGAGAATTAAGAAACAGAAATATAAAGTTCAACGACCGGAATCGTCCTAACTTGTGCTATCCTTTTTACGTTAACCCCAAAAAGCCCGATAAAAACGGTTTTCTTGAAATATCACTGGAAAAAAAACCGGGATTCATAGAGCTCTATCCGGCAAAATCACAGGGTGTGCAGACGGTTTGGCGCTGGGGAAAAGAAAAATCTCTTAAAAATCTCAATGAAAATATTGCGGGAAAGCCGATGGAAAACGGCTCGTATATGATTGTTGAAAAATACCGCAAAAAAGAGAAAATGGCCCGTTCGGTATGGTATGACAAGGACATAAACGGTCAGCGTGGAACATTACATTTAAAAAACCTTTTCGGCGGGAAATTGTTTGATCACCCCAAACCTGAAGAGACGCTGGCAAGAATATTGCAAATAGGTTCGGCGGAAGGCGATCTGGTAATGGACTTTTATGCGGGAAGCGGGACTACAGGCGCGGCAGCGCATAAAATGAAACGCCGTTATATTATGATAGAGCAGATGGATTATATCCACGATTTGCCGGAGGCGCGGTTAAAAAAAGTTATCAAGGGCGAGCAGGGCGGCATTTCTGAAACTGTTCAATGGGAAGGCGGCGGATCTTTTATCTACTGCGAGCTTATGCAGTGGAACGAAGTCTATATGGACAGAATCCAAAAGGCCCAAACGAACAGCGAATTAAAAGAGATATGGAACGATATTTCCCAAAACGCTTTCCTGAACTATTATATTGATGTCAAGACCATAAATGACAATGCTTCTGCTTTTGACCTCCTGCCAATTGCCGACCAGAAGAAATTTCTGGTCGAAACGCTCGATAAAAATCAGTTGTATGTAAATTATTCGGAAATGAAGGACAGGGATTACAAGGTGTCCAAAACAGACATTAAACTCAACAATCTGTTTTATTCGGGGAATAGCCATGCCAACACTTGCTGAAAAAATAGAAAATAGTTTAGATCTTGGCTTTGAGCTTCCTGCCGTCCCGCTTCACATAACCAAGAATTTATCTCCTTTATTTGAACTGCGCCCCTATCAAAACGAGGCGTTCAGCCGCTTCCTCTTTTATCTTGATAATAAAAAACTCCGCCAAAATCCCGCGCAACTTTTATTTCACATGGCAACCGGAAGCGGCAAAACCTTGATTATGGCAGGTCTGATACTTCACCTTTATACCCTCGGCTATCGTGATTTTCTCTTTTTTGTCAATAATACAAACATCATAAAGAAAACAAAAGATAATTTTCTCAACCCCCTTTCAATAAAATATCTTTTTCCGGAAAAGGTTGATATTGACAATACAAACATTAAGATCAAAACAGTGGATAATTTTCAATGTTCAACAGACAGGAATGCCATCAACATTTTATTTTCAACTATTCAGGGACTTCATGTCCGGCTTAACGCCCCGCGTGAAAATTCTGTTACCTACGATGATTTTGCGGACAGAAAAGCCGTTTTGATATCCGACGAAGCTCATCATATAAACGTTGACACCAAAAGCGGCAAGCTAAACGTGGAAGAAGAAACAGAAAAAATCTCATGGGAAACAACGGTTGGCCGGATATTTCATTCAAACTCGGAAAATTTCCTTCTGGAATTTACCGCTACTATCGACATGACAAACAGTCTGATCGAAGAAAAATACCGGGATAAACTGATTTTCGATTATCCGCTCAGAAAGTTTCGTCGTGAAAAATACTCAAAAGAAGTCAACGTTTTTCAAAGCGATACAACGCCGTTTCAAAGAGCGTTGCAGGCTGTCGTTTTAAGCCAGTACCGCTATAAAGTCTTTGAAAAACACCGTTTAAACATTAAGCCGGTTGTTTTGTTCAAATCCGCGAGAATAAAAGAAAGCAGGGATTTTCGCTCTGAATTTACCGCAAGGATCAAAAATCTCAAAAAAAGCGATTTTAATTTTATTCTTAAAAGTAAAGAGCGCCAGATTAAAGACAGCCTCGCGTGGTTTGAATCGAACAATATTTCATTGGACAATCTCATTGCCGAATTGAAATCTGGCTTCTCGGAAGAAAAATGCATTGAAATTAACAGCAAGGAGGAAAGCGAAGAAAACCAGCTTGCCATCAATACCCTTGAAATGCCGGACAATCAATACAGGGCGATTTTTGCTGTGGATAAATTAAACGAAGGTTGGGATGTTCTTAATCTTTTTGATATTGTGCGCCTTTACGACAGCCGGGACGCGGACCGCAATACCGGCAGACCGGGCAGGACAACAATCGCCGAGGCTCAGCTTATCGGGCGCGGCGCGCGGTATTGTCCGTTCAAAACAGGTAACGAAGAGGAAAAATTCAGGCGAAAATATGACGATGACCCGGCCAATCCTCTCAGAATATGTGAAGAATTGTATTATCACGCCGCATACAATCCGCGGTACATATCCGAACTCCACAACGCGCTCCATGAGATCGGTATGAAAGATAAAAATACTAAAGAAATACAGTTATCCCTAAAACTGGATTTCAAAGAGACGGATTTATATAAAGAAGGATATATTTTTACCAACAAGAAGAAAAAATATGACCATTCGGATATTTTTGCGTTTTCAAATGAAATTACCGGAAAGCGCTACAAATACGTTTTGAACACAGGAATGTCTGATACCTCAAGGGCCTTTGATCTTAGCGTGGAAAAAAACATGGCAAGGTCTTCCAAAGAATGGGACATTATTGATTTTGGCGAAAATATAATCAGGAAGGCGATGTCTGAAACAGATTTTTATTCGTATAAAAATCTTCTGGAATATTTTCCCAATTTGCCGTCCATATCGGACTTTATCACGTCATCATCCTATTTAGGCGGCATCAAGGTTGACGTATCGGGCGCAAAAAGCGATGTTAACACCCTTTCATGCCTCCAAAAATTACAGATAACTTCCGATGTGCTCGGCCAAATTGAAAACGGCATTAAAGAACATGATATCGAGTATTCAGGTTCTGAAGATTTTGATCCTCATGATTTTAAGAGTGTTTTTAAAGACAAAAAACTTAATATAACGAATTCCGATAATACCGATAAAGAGTATGGCGTATCACAAAAAGAGACTTTGAACAATGAATTACGTATAGATTTAGGCATGAAAGACTGGTATGCCTTCATTGACAATTTTGGCACTTCCGAAGAAAAGCGCCTCGTAAAATATATTGACAAGGTATACGAGAAACTAAAGACAAAATACAAGGATATTTATCTTGTCCGAAACGAAGGTCATTTCAAATTGTACAGTTTTGAGGGCGGGTTTACGTTTGAACCTGATTTTGTTTTGTTTCTTATCGAAAAGAAAGACGATATTTCTGTTTATTATCAAGTTTTTCTTGAACCTAAGGGCGAGCATCTTTTTGAACACGACAAATGGAAAGAGGATTTTTTACTACAACTCCGTTCAAAACATAAAATTCGGCAGTTATGGCAGTCGAAGCACTATGTTGTTTGGGGGATGCCCTTTTTCAACGATAACAATCCGCAGAAATACGAAAGGTTTGACAGCGCGTTTGCCAGGGCGTTATAATTTTTGAACTAAAGACGTTTGAACCTTTTCCAAAACCCTGCTGGTTTCGGAAAAGGCTTGTCTTTGCCGCTTACTTGCTTATCTATCCCTTCTTTGACTTGGAATACAGGTCAAACGCGACGGCGCTGAGGAGGACGAAGCCTTTGATGGCTTGCTGCCAGTCGGTGCTGACACCGAGGATGGACATTCCGTTGTTGAGAACGCCGATGAAGAGGCCGCCGACAACCGCGCCGATGATGGTTCCGATACCGCCTGAGACCGCTGAACCGCCCACATAACAGGCGGCGATCGCGTCCATCTCGAAGTTTTGGCCGGCCTTCGGAGTCGCGGCGTTGAGACGGGCGGCAAAGACCACTGCGGCTATCGAGGCGAGGGCCGCCATGTTCGTGTATATCCAGAACATCACCCATTCGGTCTTGATGCCCGACAGCTTGGCCGCCTTCGCGTTGCCGCCCAGCGCGTAGATGTGCCGGCCCTGTACCGTTCGTGACGCGATGAACTGGTAGCCCGCGATGAGGATACCCAGCACGATGAGAATGTTGGGCAGCCCCCGGTAGAGCGCGAAGACGATGATAAAGGCCATCAGCGCGGCGGCGATGGCGACCAGTTTGGCTATCCAGATGCCCTTGGGGAGGAGGTCAAAATGGTACTCCTTCTGCTTGCGGCGTTTTTGGACATCGCTTACGATGATACCCGCGACAATCGCCAGCCCGATCACAAGCGTAAAGAGATGCAATGTCGTCCCGCCTATTGTGAGGCCGCCCAGAGGATCAGGGATGTAGCCTGAGGCGATCACCTGAAACTCGCGGGGGAACGGCGCCTTGGTCTGCCCCTGCATGATGACCTGCCCCAGCCCGCGAAAGATCAGCATCCCCGCCAGCGTCGCGATAAACGGGGGCACGTGGACAAAGGCGATCCAGAACCCCTGCCACATCCCGATAAGCGCCCCGGTAAGCAATGCCACCACCATCACGAGGAAGGGATTCATATTCATGTCGACGATCATCACCCCGCAGAGCGCGCCCACGAAGCAGACGATAGACCCCACCGAAAGATCGACATTGCCCGTCAGCGTACAGAGCAACATACCCACCGCGAGAATCAGCACATAGCTGTTTTGCAACACGAGGTTGGTCAAGTTGACCGGCCTGAAGAAGATGCCGTCCGTCAGAACACCGAAGAAAATCATCGCCGCCGCCAGCGCGATGACCATGCCGTACTGCCGCGCGTTTTTCTTTAAAATCGAAAATAGATCATTCATTACGTTTTCCTTACCTTTTATATTAACGTTTCATACACGTTTTGTCGCTCACTTTTCCGTGGGGCCCCACAAGGGCTTTCAAGAGTCTCCCCTGACAAGAAACAGGAGCCTGTCCCCCTGCGGGGGAAAGGAAACGGCGTTCTCTCCCCCGTAGGGGGAAACCGCCGCCTGTTCCCCCTACGCCGCCCCCAAGAAAAGCCCCTGTGGGGCCTAGTTGGAGAGGATGTGGCCCATAATCTCCTCTTGGGTCGCCGTCTTGCTGTCCAGACAGGCGGTGATCCGCCCCTCGCTCATCACATAGATGCGGTCGCTCATACCGATAATCTCAGGCATTTCGCTCGAGATGAGAATACAGGCGATACCCTGCGCCGCCAGATCGTTGATGATCGTGTAAATCTCGTGCTTCGCGCCCACGTCGATCCCCCGCGTCGGCTCGTCCAGAATCAGAATACGCGGATCGGAGAAGAGCCACTTTGCCAGCACCACCTTCTGCTGGTTCCCGCCGGAGAGATTCCCCGCCAACTGCAAGATAGACGGCGTTTTGACGTTGAGCTTCTTCCGGTACCCTTCCGCCGCCAGAATCTCCTCATGCTCGTTGACCACCGTGTTAAACAACGAATCGCGCGCGATCTTCTTGAGCCGGGCCAGCACCGTGTTCTCCTTGATCGTCTCGATCAGCACGAGCCCGAACTCCTTCCGGTCCTCGGTTACATACGAAAGCCCCGCCTCAATTGCCTGAGGAATCGAATCAAGGGCGACTTCCTTCCCGTTGATAAGCGTCTTCCCCGTGATATGGTCGCCGTAGTACTTGCCGAAAATGCTCGTCGCCAGTTCGGTGCGTCCCGACCCCACGAGCCCCGCAAGCCCCACCACTTCCCCGGCCCGCACCGTCAGGTTCACGCCGTCCAGCTTCTTCCGCTCGGGATCGTCCGGGTTGTAGACCGTCCAGTCCTTCACCTCGAACATCACGTCCCCGATCGGACTCGACCGTTTAGGAAACCGGTCTGTGATCTCCCGGCCCACCATCCCCTTGATGATACGGTCTTCGCTGATCGACGCCTTCCCCGCCGCATCCCGTTCCACCGGCAGCGTCTCGATCGTCTTCCCGTCCCGCAAGATGGTGATCGTGTCCGCCACCTCCGCGATCTCGTTCAGCTTGTGGGAGATCAGCACCGACGAGATGTTTTGCTGATCCCGCAGTTCCCGCAATATTTGGAGCAGGTGTTCGCTGTCGTTCTCGTTGAGCGCCGATGTCGGTTCATCCAGAACAAGAATCTTCGCGTCCTTCGCCAGCGCCTTGGCAATCTCCACCAATTGCTGCTTCCCCACCCCCAGCTTGTTCACCGGCAGATTCGGATTTTCGTTCAGCCCCAGCTTCCGCATATAAATGAGCGCGTCTTCGCGCGTCTTATCCCAGTTAATGATGTTGTGTTTTGCCCGCTCGTCCCCCAGAAAGATATTTTCCGCGATAGAAAGATACGGGCTCAGGGCAAGTTCCTGGTGAATAACCACCACCCCGACTTTCTCACTCTGCTTGATGTCGGAAAAAGCGCACACCGCCCCGTCAAACATGATTTCGCCCTCGTAGGACCCGCGCGGATACACACCGGAGAGAACCTTCATCAACGTAGACTTCCCCGCCCCGTTTTCGCCCACCAGCGCGTGAATTTCCCGCCTCTTCACCGCGAGATTCACCTTATCCAGCGCCACCACGCCGGGAAACGTCTTCGTAATCCCCTTCATTTCAAGCAAAACCGCCTGATCCGCCATACAACACTCCTCTCTATTGAAATATCAAACCGGGAACCAGAAAAAAAAAACACGGAGAAGGGGGAAGTCTCCCCCTGCCTCCAGACTTGCTCCGGGCCAATGCTTGCTCCGCAAGTATGCCCTCCGCAATTCTTCCGGCACCCCCTCTCCTAGGGGTTCCACCCCTAAAACCCCTGCGACCGTAACGCCCCCGCTTCCATCACTTTCCCCCTTCCATTCGCGAAGGCATCAATGATGCCCCGCCCCCACCCGCGGGTTTCACCGAACCGCAAAAGTCCCCGATTACCGGATACTTTGTTTCAACGCGCCGCTCGCGAAATCCGCCGCCGGGCCCAATCCGGGGGCCGTTATCCGGCCGCACCCTCGCGCCGGGATTGGGGGGCGTTGCGGGGGGACTCCCCCGCTGAGGGGGGTGCCGGATGTCCAAACGGAGGGAGGTGCGGACACGCCTTTAGGCGTGGACGTATCGACCGGAGAGCGGACAGGAGGCAGGGGGGGAGACTTCCCCCGCCTGTTTACCCTTCACCTCTTTTACAGTCCAAGCTCCGCCCTGGTGTGATAACCGGTGTCGATAACATCCTTTTGCACATTGTCTTTGGTAACGATGACGGAATCGAGCAACAGGGACGGGACGATTTTCGCGCCGTTGTTGTAACTCGTGGTGTCAAGGCCCGTGGGTGTCTTGCCCGACAGGATGGTGTCAACCAGCGTAACGGTGGCCGCGCCCAAGGAGCGGGTGTCTTTCAACACCGTGGCATACTGCTCGCCGGCAAGAATAGACTTGACGGAAGCGACAATGCAGTCCTGGCCGCCCACCACCGGGAGGGGCTTGCCGGGGGTACTGCCGTAACCGACGGCTTTGCAGGCTTCGAGGGTCGAGAGGCTGATCGGATCGTAGGGAGAGAGTATCCCGTTCAGTACCACGTTGCCTGAATAGTAGGCCGAGAGCAGGTTTTCCATACGCTTCTGAGCTTCCGCCGCATCCCAGCGCAAGGTGCCGATGACCGCCCGGTCTATCTGGCCGGAGGGTACTTTCAGTACGCCCTTGTCAAAGTAGGGTTTGAGCCTGTCCATCGCGCCGTTGTAGAAGCCGACCGAGTTGTTGTCGTCGGGCGACCCGGCGAACAGTTCGACAATCACCGGATTCGCGGCGGTCGCCTGATCCAGCTTGAGGCCAGTAACAAGGATATCGCCCATCTGCACGCCCACCTTGTAGTTGTCGAAGGACACATAGTAGTCCACGTTGGGCGACTGCATGAGCAGCCGGTCATACGAGATGATGGGAATCTTGGCCGCCTTCGCGTTGGCGAGCTGGTTGGACAGGGCCGAGCCGTCGATGGACGCGATGACCAGAACTTTTACCCCCTTGGTGATCAGGTCATCAATCTGGCGGGTCTGGGTGGGGATGTCGTCGTCCGAATACTGCAGGTCTACGGTGTAGCCCAACTTCTCCAGCCCCTCCTTGACCGCGTTGCCGTCCTTGATCCAGCGTTCCTCAGACCGCGTAGGCATCACCACGCCTACCAAGCCTTTTCCGCTGTCCTGGGCCTTTTGCCCACCCGAAAAGACCATTCCCGCCGCAACCAGCAGGAATACCGACACTGCAAACATTTTTTGCAAGTACTTCATTTTTTCCTCCAATTGAAAAAATTTTCGTCAACGTACGATGCGCGTACAACGTGCGTGTTCGTTCACATCGCGATAACGTATCAATCTTACAACAGCTTTTTTGTGTTGTCAAGTACTTTTTTCATTTTTTTTCAAAGATTTGAGTTTTTTTTGCGGAAAAAGCGGGCCTTACCACAGTTGTCCACAAATGGCACCTTACGATGGCGACACAGATAAAGCAGATGAACGCGGATTCCTGTTTGGTAGATTCGTGTTCTACCGACATTCTCTCTGTTCCGCTAACCCTCAAAAAAATTTAACCGCCAAAGCGCAGAAGGTTTTTACCGAAAGAGCCTGTTTCAAAACTTACTCGTGTTTTGAAACAGGCTCGACAACTTTGCGCCTTACCGACAGTCCGTCTGTTTTGATAGCCTTCCCTATTTCCTGTTAAGCCGACAGCCCACACAACAGCCAACGCCATCCTTATTCGCCTTCTGACCGGAGCCCTGTTGCATTTATCTATGGTAAACCCAATGGGCACCGTGCCGCCCCGGAGTAAACCAAGATCCTGTCCGGGGTAGCGGTGTCGGAACGCCGCCCTTCACTTTTTTCTTCGGCTACCGTTGTGATTGTTATCTGTGACGGGGGCTGCCGGGGATTTCCCCCGGCAGCCCCCTTTTTACAAAATAGCATGAAGTATCTGTGGTTCTATGTGATTAATGCCGTGATTGATGCTGAAAACGTTGCGGCGCGGACAGACTTCTCTTGCGGTCATCTGGGCCGGAAGCGTTGAGGCGGTCTGTAACCTCCTTTTTGGCCGTGATCCGGGGCGGTTATCCCGGCGGAGACGCGGGTTTGGCGGCGTTTCGGGCAGAAAACCGGGTTGTTATCGTCATCCCGGGCGACCTAAGGCTGTCCCAACTCAAGATGTAGGCCATCGCCCCAGCTACCGGCGTGTTGGCCGACTTGTCTATAACCGCCCAGTCCGCCTCTTCCGCCCGCTCAGGCGGCTCCCCGTCCAAGATCTCCGACTCGTACCGTTCTCCCCAAACGTGCCCCCTCCGTCCCGCGATTATGTTGAACCGTAAAGAAAACGTTTGTTTCAGCAGCTGCATTATCAGCGGCAGCATAAAGCCGTCTTCGGGCTTAATGTAGAACGTGAGCCACGCGCCTTCAAGCCTGAGCCCGCGCATCTCGAATGGATAACGCTTCTTGATCTCGCGGAGTACGCGGTGGAGCAGCACTTTCGCCCACGGCAGCCGGAACAGGGGCTCGCCGATATTGACCTCTGTCCCTACGTTGTACCATACATTTTGCGCGAGTTTTCGTCGTTTCTGTTTCATAACTATATATATGCGGTTACCAGCCGTATTGCTTTAATCAAACGGAAAAAAAGTGCGAAAAAAGTGAAAAAATCGCAGTTTTGAAACAGAGTCTATGCGTTTATGGAAAAAAGCAGAATGTTGTTTACAGACCGGTAGAATGGCGTTATCATAACATGGTTGAAAAGGTCAAAAAATGGCGGCAACAGGGCATTGGTCGCAAAACGCCAACGTTTGGGTGTTCGGTGAAAAGCGGGGGCGCGTTGAATCCCCTATCCCCACCTCCGATTGCCGTTCCCCGCAGAGGGGTAGCGTAAGACCGTGCGGAGGGAGGCACGACCGGAGCGTGGGCTGGAGCGAGGGGGAGACGGGGCCCGTTGCGTTTATCTGTGATGGAGCGTTTTTTGTGCCCCGCACCGTGTCGCAGAAATACCATAAACGCGCTCAACGTTTCGCGCGAGGCATTGGGTGTCTCCTTTTTATAGTGTAGAGAGACGAAAAACGATGTATGATATAGAAGCGATATATGAGGCGGACTCGGTTTCTCACGCCGTTGAGTTGCTGCGTTCCCATCCGGGGGCGCGGGTGATTGCTGGGGGTAGCGACGTGCTGATCCAGGTACGCGAGGGGCGGCTTGCCGGGACAGTGCTGGTGAGTATTCACTGCTTGGATGAGTTGCGCGGAGTATGCTTGGCAGAGGACGGGGCACTTTGTATCGGGGCACTCACGAGTTTTTCGCATGTTTCGGCGGATCCGCTTATCCGGCGGCATATCGCGGTGCTGGGCGAGGCTGCGGATACGGTGGGCGGACCGCAAATCAGGAATATCGGCACCATCGGCGGGAATGTCTGTAACGGCGTAACTTCGGCGGATACCGCGTCTACGCTGGTCGCTTACGAGGCAGTGATGGAGTATACCGGGCCGGAGGGGGCGCACCGTGTGCCGATTGCGAAACACTATGTCGCCGCCGGGAAAACGGCTCTCGCCTCCGATGAGATTCTTACCGCGATCATCATCCCCCAAGAGAGTTACGCGGGCACGGCGGGGCATTATATCAAATACGCGATGCGGGAGGCCCTCGACATCGCGACGATCGGCTGTTCGGCAAACATCCGGCTTTCGGTTGACAGGACGATTATCGAACGTTTGCGTTTGGCCTATGGGGTTGCCGGGCCGGTACCGACGCGGGCTTTCAGCGCGGAGGCGGCGGCAAACGGGAAGGTAGCGGACGCGGACACAGTGGAGAAGGCGGCTCAGGCGGTTCTGGACGACATAAAACCGCGTAACAGTTGGCGGGCAAGCGCGGCATTCCGTTCCCATCTGGCGGTGGAAATGGCGAGGCGGACGATCACCGAGGCTATCGCTCGCGCAAGATTGGGCGCCGGAACAACGACTATAGCAGGAGGCGGTCTATGACAAAATTGATTCGGTGTACGATCAACGGCGCGAAACGGGAAACCACGGTGGACGTGCGCGCGTCCCTCATCGATATGCTGCGGAACGATTACCGGCTCACCAGTGTCAAAAAGGGCTGCGAAGTCGGTGAATGCGGCGCGTGTAACGTTATCATCGACGGCGAGTGCTACAACTCCTGCATCTATCTGGCGATCTGGGCCGACGGCAAACACATCACTACTACCGAAGGCCTCATCAGTCTTGACGGCGAACTCTCCACCCTGCAACAGGCATTCATCGACGAAGGCGCGATCCAGTGCGGTTTCTGCACGCCGGGCTTCCTCATGAGCGCGAAAGAAATCATTGATTCAGGCCGTCCTTACACCGATGCCGAACTCAAAAAAGCACTCTCCGGTCATCTTTGCCGCTGTACCGGCTACCAAAACATCTTCCGGGCGGTGCAGAAACTGATAAATCGCCGCTCGTGCCGCATTGTGGCGAATGGAAACTGATTTTATCACGTTGAACTACAGATGGCGACACAGAGGGGACAGATGGGCGTAGATTCTTCACCCTGTACATTTCTTAATCTATGAAATCTGGATAATCTGTGGACCTTTTTTATCCGCGCTAGTCCGCGTCAATCCGCAGACTCTTTTATCCGTGTTTATCTGTGCTCATCCGCGCCGCCATATATGACATCTATGATAAAAGTCAAGTAACTATTCAGTCGGGGGAAAAAGCGGGTAAATTTGCCCGGATTCATTTGACATAACGGTAAAAACAGGGTAATCTGTGAAACCAGAGGGGAACAAGGCCATTACCGTACTAACCAG
>JAIRNN010000005.1 GCA_031257995.1 Spirochaetaceae bacterium
TCCTCTCCCAAGATTCCAGCGCGTAACGGATAAACGCGGTAAGGCTGGCTGCCGAGCCGTATCCCGACGGATTGAAATCCAGATGCAGCACGGGATATTCCCGCCATGCCGTTTCCCGCCCCGCTATCGCGAGCCCGTCAAACAACTCCTTCTTCCCCTGAAAGTAGGCTTTCAGCGTGGTCAAGAAGAGGCTCTTCCCAAAACGGCGCGGACGGCTCAGAAAGTAGGGCGCGGGCTCGTTCGCCAGTTTCCACACATATTCGGTCTTGTCCACATAGAGACAGCCGAAAGTCCTCAGCTTCTCGAAGTCCTGTATGCCTATCGGCAGCTTGCGGGATCGCGTTGTTTCCATAAGTACCAGTATACACCAAAACGCGGCGCAGAGGAAGTGTATATGGCGCCTTCTCGGCGACAAGATGCGGTCTTTTTTATAGCACGGCCTTAACTCAAAACGGCGAAAGCTGCGGCCATGTCCGCTGCCAGTGCCGCGTTCCCATATACCAGACGCTTGTTCGCTTCCAGACTTTCCCCGCCGGTCAACTCTTTAACCGCATCCAGCAGGAAGGGGGTTATCTCCTTGCCGGTTATTTTTTTCGCATCCGCCCGGCGCAGGGCTTCCTCAATCGCGCCGTTTATCTTCTCCGGCGGCACGGCGTATTCCGGCGGTATAGGGTTCCCGATGATGATACCTCCGTGAAGGGCGAGATCCCACTTCACCTTGAGCATACGGGCAGCGGCGGCAGCATCATCCACGCGTAGGGGGGCATCGAATCCTGAGTCCGGGGTGTAGAAGGCCGGAAAGCGGTTCTGACCGAACGCGACCACAGGGATGCCCAGCGTTTCCATGTATTCCAGAGTACGGCCTATGTCGAGGATGCTCTTGACCCCTGCGGAAATCACACAGACATCGGTGGTCTGAAGTTCCGTGAGATCGGCGGAGATGTCCATGGAACATTCCGCGCCCCGGTGTACACCACCGACCCCGCCGGTGGCGAAGAAGCGTATGCCAACCCTGTCGGCCAAAATCATGGTGGCGGCAACCGTTGTCGCGCCGTCTTGCCCCAGAGACAGCACGGCGGCCAAGTCCCGGCGGGAACACTTTACCACGTTTTTGGCCTTTGCGAGGTACTCAAGCTCCCCCCGGTTAAGACCGATTTTGACCCGGCCTTTCAGAATGGCGATGGTGGCGGGGACGGCCCCATGATCCCGGACGATCCTTTCGCAGTTCGCCGCGCAGTCAAGGTTATCGGGATAGGGCATCCCATGAGAAATGATTGTCGATTCCAACGCGACTACGGCCTTCCCCTGATCTAGGGCTTGCCGTATCTCCGGCAGGACATCCATGTATTTGTCCCAAGGTTTTGACATTTGCGCCTCCTTAAAAGTGATTCAAAGCCCGCAGGTCTTTGCTCCAGTCATTGTTTTTCAGGCTCCGTTCCAGAACTCTTTCCACGGTGAGTTTCCCGTTTACCCCGTCGGCACTTTCCACGGTAATCGCCGCACAGGCCGCTCCAAACGCCGCGTTTTCTTCAGGCGGCCGGCCAAGACAGAAACTGTAGGCAACTCCGGCGGCAAAAGCATCCCCCGCGCCGTTGACATTCACCAGAGCAGCCGGGAGGATCGGCTGTTTGAAGAAACCGCCCCCGGAAGCGCAGCAGCTTCCCTGTTCCCCTAGGGTAAGATAGACCTGAGCGGACCCTTCATCCAGTATTCGGCGGCAGCCTTCCCTCAGGGCTCTGTCTGTGTCTAGGGGAAACCCGGCCAATGCCGCAGCTTCGGCCCGGTTCGCCTTGAGCAACGCCATGTCCGGGAGTATAGCCCTGAGCCGCTCCGACTTGCTTACCGATACGGCATCCGCCATAAGGGGAACACGGAACAATGCCGTCTGCTGCCTTATGGCTTCCAAAGTTTTGGGCCGCAGGTTTGCGTCAAGCACCACAAGGTCTGATGTCCTGATGGTATCGCCCAAGGTTTCCACATCGGCAGGGCCGATGGATTCCACTGCGGCCATGTCGTTGACCGCGATGAACAGCTCCCCGGCTGGTTCCAGAAGCGCCAGGTAAAGGCCGGTGGCGAAGCCCTTCCGCAGAATCAGCGCCGAATCATCCAGCCCCGATTCCACTAGAGATTCCCGCAGAAACTTCCCGAAGCCGTCGTCCCCAACGGCACTGACAAAGGTAACTTCCGCGCCTAACCGAGCCATGTTACAGGCTATGTTCCGGGCTACTCCGCCGCCGCTCAGATGTATGTTTGCGGGATTGGAATCCCGCTCCCGCAGGGGTGCCGCCGAAATCCCGGTTATATCCATATTGGCTCCGCCTATCACCGTTATCTTCATACCACTACCGCCATTATACCATGATTCGCGCATATTGTGGCAAGGGCATCCATCAGCTCCGCATCCGGTTCTTTCAAGGATGCCGCAGGTACGGGCCGTACTCCCACCGGACGGTACCGGATTAGCTTGTACCGGGGCAAGTCAGTGGTTCCGGTCAAGCCCTGAGGACACGCTTTGCGGTATCGGGCGGCGCGGCTTCTCACCAGCCTGAGACAGACCTTTTCGACCAGAGCCCTGGCATCTATGAGGCCGGGACTTACCACCGTGCGTACTTCCCATAGTTTCCCCGTTAGGGCAAGGAAATCCATCTTTTCCAGGAGTTTTTCGCCGCTCCTGCCGGTAACCTGGACATACTCCGCATCATCACCATACCGACCGCGCACCGCAACGGATTCCGGGTCCGCTTTTACGTCCAGCATCACCGCGTCAGTAACCGACATGAGGGCGGGGTCTCCGGCATAATCGTAACTTCCGTTGCTGTCCATGAAAAAGGTAAGGGATTTTTTCCGCGCCAGAGTACCCAAGGCGCGCAGAAATTCCGGGTACAGGGTACATTCCCCGCCTGAAACCGTTATCCCCCGGATGAAGGCTATGGATGGCTCAATTTTCGCCATCACTTCCGCAGGGCTCATGAACCGCACCCGGGGACTGGAATTACAGGGGCAAGCCTTGAGACAGGCATCGCAGAGAGCGCATTTCTTCCGTTCCCAGCGGATACCGCCGATTTTTCCGCCCCCTGAAGAACCGCCACCAAGCCCGGCATCCCCCGTTATCGACAACGCCCCCACGGGGCAACCCCTTACGCAAACGCCGCAGGAACAGCACAGGGAGATGGTTTCGGGGTTGTGGCAGTAAACACAATCGTAGTTGCACCCTTGTAAAAACACTACCGCCCGGTTGCCGGGTCCGTCAACGATACTTGATCGCAGGATGCGGTTTACCGGTGCGCGCACGGCAGACCCGGCGGTATCGTTTTGCATTTTTGTGGATGCGGGAATTACCGCCGCTTCCTTTCCAGCACACGGGCGTTGACTGTCGCTCCGAGTCCCAGAGCCGTGGTATTCTGTAGCACGTTCTTCCCCGCCTTAAGCTTGTCCATCTCGGAACGCTTGACCAGGTAGCCGGTAACCCGAATCACGTCCGAATCCCCTGAGTGAATGGAAAAGTACCGGCCGCCCGTGGAGAAGCCGCCTTTCACCATGTCCAGCAGGTATTCCGGATTGCGTCTGACCGTGGGCTCTATCACAAAAACATCTCCCGTCCCGGCGGGAAAATACTTATGAAATAAACCGCAATGGATCAGATGATCGCTCAATTCCTCAGGTTCCTCGCCTATAGGAATCCGTGTCGCCGGACTTTCACCGACATCGGTATCAATCCCCACCTGACCGTGGAGCAGGAATCTTCCCTCTGTGGCCGCGCAATAGGGGTTATGATGTTTCTTCACCATGCTGTCAAGGGTATCCATGATGCGTATCCCCAAGCCGTCCGCCTCGCGGCTGTGACCAAAGCGGTCTTTCCGCCCTTCCTTTTCCATAAGGGTGTTTACACACTCCGCAAGCCCCACCATCCCGAACATGCCGGTAAACCGGTCCCTATCGATAAACCCTTCTCCGGCGAGGAAGTTGGACTCGAAAAACCCGGATTTTTCCACCATGAAGGCGATGCGCCGGTCCATGTAGGCCATCATGGTTTCCGCAGCGTTTTCCAGTTTGGGCCAAAAACCGGCAAGACCGGAAGCGGCGGCGGCCAGATGACCCAGCCTGAGCCGCGACAGGGTATAGGAACCGCCGCCCACGAGGAGGCCGTTGTAACAGCTTACTACGGCGTAGTCTTCGCCCAATTCCCCCAGGAACATTCGGTGATTGGCAAAACTCGGCTTAGCGCTTCCCATTGCCGTCTCTGCCGCCAAGAGAGCAAAATCTTCGGGAGTTGTTTCGGGATCGTAGAGGAACGAAATATTGGGGACACTTGTGGGATTGTCCCGCTCACATTCCAGGATAAGCCGTCCCGCCAGAGTCTCCCCGGGGCCTATATCGGCGTGGCAGAAGGAATCGGTGATCGTCCGATCCACGTAGCGCAGGAAAAGTCCGATCTTTTTGCGCGCCGCCTCCCGGCTTTCCATAACCACAAAAGGCTCCAGTAACCGGTCAAGGAAGCCAATGAACACCGGGAAGTTCGTTACCGACGGCACATGACGGATAAATATGGATAGCGCGTTCAACGCTTCATCCAGATCGCGGGGCGGGTCCAACTGCAAAAACCGGCAGCCCTCCTCAAAGAGTTTTTTATAATCCGGCACGATATACCGAGGCCGGGGAGGGCAATTGGATTCGTTAAGATCACAAATCACGCCCGCTGCCTTCAATTCGGGATAATCTTCGGGTAGATCAATGACCTCAATGAGGGATTCCGAAAGCCTTTCCAGACCGGTTACTTTTTGCTCATGGGTCAAAAGTCTGTTGCAGACGGTATCCAGTATTGCCCGGCGAGTTTCTTCAACGCGTTCCATAGTGACAGGTCTCATTTTATTGTCTCCTGTTCTTAGTATACCCCATTTAGCGGAATAAGAAAAGCCCACGCAGTAATTCTGATTTCACGGGGGGAAGTCTCCCGCTGTCAACAACTTAAGAATTTTTGTCCACAGATTCCACTCCAATCCTTCCGCATTAAACACGGCTTTAATCACAGGGAATCGCAGATTACACGGATAAGCTCGGATGAACACAGATGAAGAGGATTTAGTGATAAAAAATCTGTGTCCATCCGTGTCATTTGCGTTCAGCTGTGGTTAAATGTAATTTTTCGCGTTTTTTCCGTGCTGGATTAAAGCAGGACGGCTGCCAACCGCATATATAGTACGGAGGATTGTATATGCGGTCAAAAAGAAAACTTGCGCAAAACGTCTGGTACAAAGTTGGAACAGAGATCAATATCGGCGAACCCTTGTTCAAGTTGCCGACTACCGTCGTGCTGTTCCACCGCGTACTCCGCGAAACAAAAGCGCGTTACGGCTTCGAGATGCGCTGTCTCCGGCTTGAGGGGGCGTGGCTCACGTTCTATATCAAGCCCGAAGACGGCTTTATGCTGCCGCTGATAATGCAGCTGCTGAAACAAACGTTTTCCCTGCGGTTCAACATAATGGTGGGACGGAGGGGGCACGTTTGGGGGGAGCGGTATGAGTCGGAGATCCTGGACGGTGAGCCGCCGGAATGGGCGGAAGAGGCAGACTGGGGGGCAATAGACAAATCGGCAAACACGCCGGTAGCGGGGGCAATAGCCTACACCTTGACGTGGGACAGCCTTAGGTCGCCCGGGATGACGATAACGACCCGGTTTTCGGCCCGAAACGCCGCCAAACCCGCATCTCCGTCGGGATAACCGCCCCGGATCACGGCCCAAAAGGGTTGCAGCAAGCCTCAAAGTTTACGGTCCAAGATGGCCGCAGGGGAGGTCTGCCCAGTCCCGCAACGCTCACGAATATCGGCTCACGTTTAACCGCAGATGGCGACACAGATGACGGATACACGCAGATTTTTCACACTGGATGCCGCTCAACCTGTGTAATCTGGGTAATCCGTATTCATCTGTGGGTACTCCTTGTGATGAATGCCGTGATGAAGCCTGTGTTAAGGCCAGGGGCGTTACGGGGGCGGTAAGCGCCCCGTAGAGGGGGATCGTGGAAGACCAAACGGAGGGAGGTGTGGATGCGCCGTGGGTGCGGACATATTGACCGGAGAGCGGGCTGGAGCGAAGGGGGAGACCTCCCCCTCCTTAACTTCTTGAGTGGGCTGGATGTCCCTTTCGGAAACAGACAGGTGGCGCAAATGCGGGAAAACTGATAGTATGGGGGTCTTGACGGAGAACGGAGGATATATGAGCGCGATTCATGATTATGTGGCCAGCATTGAGCGGAATGACGACATTGATTTTTCTCTTTACGATAAATATAACGTAAAACGCGGGCTTCGCAACGCGGATGGGACGGGTGTGCTGGTTGGGCTGACACGGGTGGGCGACGTGAAGGGTTACGAGATGCGGGACGGGATGAAGGTCGCGATTGACGGAAAGCTCTTTTATCGCGGCGTTGACGTTGAGGATATTGTTATGCGCGCCGCTGCGGAGAGGCGTTATGCTTTTGAGGAGACGGCATACCTTTTGATGTTCGGCTCGCTTCCCAACGAGGGACAGCTTGAGGGGTTTTGCCGGATTCTGGGCGCGAACCGCCGCCTGCCGCCCGATTTTGCCGAGGACAATATTATGAAGTCGCCGTCCCGGAACGTGATGAATAAACTTGCCCGTTCGGTGCTTACGCTTTATTCGTGGGACAAGCAGCCGGAGAACAATTCGTCTGAAAACGTTTTGCGCCAGTGTATCGAGATTGTTGCGCGGTTTCCGACGATTACCGCCTACTCGTATATGGCCAAGAAACATTACTTTGACGGGGAAAGCCTGATCCTCCATTTTCCCGACGAAAACCAGCAGACGGCGGAAACGATTCTGCGCCTCATCCGTCCTGACCAGATTTTTACCCGCGAGGAGGCGGAACTGCTTGACCTCGCGCTTATCCTCCATGCGGAACACGGCGGCGGCAACAACTCCACGTTTTCCGTTCATCTGGTAACGTCCGCCGACACGGACACCTATGCGGCGATTTCCTGCGGCATCAATTCCCTCAAGGGTTCCAAGCACGGCGGCGCGAATTACAAGGTGATGCGGATGATGGAGGACATCAAGAATAACGTCCGCCGCTGGGATAACGAGGGCGAGGTTGCCGGTTATCTGGCGAAAATCCTGAAGAAGGAAGCGTTTGACCGTTCCGGCCTGATTTACGGGCAGGGCCACGCCGTTTACACGAAGTCCGATCCCCGCGCGATTCTGCTCCGCAACAAGGCCGCCGACCTCGTGAACGAAAAACGCCTTGGCGACGAGTTTCACCTGTACCGCTTGGTCGAACGCCTCGTGCCGGAAGTATTTCACAAGGTGAAGCCCGGCGCGAAGAAAAGTCTTTGTGCCAACGTCGACTTCTATTCCGGCTTTGTCTACAAGATGCTCGGTATCCCCGAAGAACTGTACACGCCTCTCTTTGCCGCAAGCCGGGTCGCCGGGTGGTGCGCCCACCGTCTCGAAGAAATCGTCGCCGGACGAAAAATCATCCGCCCCGCCTACAAATGTGTGCAGGATCCGGTTAAGTATGTCCCGCTGGAGAAGCGGTAAGCCTTCTGCGAATAATGGATAATGCGGGGGACCCCCAATGCCACACGCGAAACGGGCATAACCATAGTTGTGCTAGGCGTGTTTTGGCATTTCTGCAACACGGTGTGAAGCCCAACAAATGCTCCACCGTGGATAAATGCAACAGGCCCCATCTCCCCCTCGCTCCAGACTTGTTCCGGCTATTTGGGGTGGAGTTTCGCACAGGGCGCAGCCTTGCGCAAAATTCCAAAAGAAGCACTATAATGAAAATGTAATAAAATAACTCGAAGAAAAAAAACACCCCCCGGGAAAAGGAGGTGATGAAACCCGGGGGGCTGACCTGGATGCAACGCTGCTACACAAAGAAGTTCAACAATGCCACACCCTGAGTACTGACAATAATATAAGCATAAAATCGGTTTATGGCAAGGAGAAACCGAAAAAAAGGGTGTTTTTTCTCACTTTTTTTGAAAAAATTTTCTTTTTTTGAAAAATATCGTTGCCGGGCCGCCTTTTTCCAGAGAACAATTGTTCTTTTTTGGTGTGTTTTACAGAAAGTCATCCGCGCCGCCCTATGGCACCATCTGCGGTTTCCCGTGATTAACCTGTGGGTTCCATCACATTTCGCAGTATGGCGTTCATACGGGACCCTTTGCCGTTCATTTTGAGCTATGAAACATCGGCATCCAGTCTACAGGTAACGGCAACTTTTACCGGACTGTACATACGCCGGTCTTCCCACAGACGAAAAGCCGACAGGTCTTTGAACTTCGGGATTTCCGAGCAGTCGATATCCTCGTCTTTGATCGCTGTGGTTCTTTCCCATTCTTTTTTACTTACGTTTGGTAACGTTTCGCTGGTAAATCTAATAATTCCCATAATGCTCCTCCGATTCGTGTTCCTTTGCTTTTCGAGTGGAAATGATACGAACGATTTCCGGTTCAGGCTCTGTAAAACTGACAAACAAAATACCGTTTCCAGCAAACCCTACGGCAATAAATCTGTCCTCATTCAGATTACTATGCCGTTCATCGTAATATTTCTTCCGTTACAAATCGCTAAAAACATGGGCGGCTTGAACAGAACTCACACGATGCTTTTTAATATTACGCGCGTTTTTGTTCTCATCCCACTCAAAATTCATGCTGTTGTCCCATAATGTAAATATATGAGCCTGTTCCAAAACTCCAAACGAATCTTAGAACAACCACATTTACAGCGAATTTTCAAGAAAATTTAACCGCGAAGGCCCAATGCCGCGCCTGAAACATTGAGGGCGTTAGCGCGGTTATGCAGCATGGCGCGGCGCCAATAAAGGCGGCGCTTGGATACCAGCTTCGGCGCCGTGGTACTGAAGGCGCGGAAGGTTTTTACCGGCAAACGCGCCGTTTATCGCCAATCCGTCTGTTTTGTCAGCTTTCACAGAAAGCCGCCTTCAAGACCGCTTGTAAAGCCAATCGGCTGTCAAATCAGTGCGCCTCTATCCTTATTTGCCTTCGCGGTTAAATCCTTCCACTTTGCCAACTGGCAGTAATACTCCAATACAAATGAGTTTTGGAACAGGCTCATATATCTGTATTTATATTATTGTCAGTACCTGTAATATAAGTATATATTTGCGTTGTTGTCAATACCCACAAAGCAACCCACAGAGTCTGCACGGCTCCACCACAGTGGCTATCGCCTTCACTACAGGTGGGTTATACTTTAGGCTATGTTGGTTCTTGGTATTGAGACATCGTGCGATGAGTGCGCCGCCGCCGTGGTGGAGGACGGGGCCATGATTCGTTCCAACGTCGTGGCGACTCAAATTCCGTTTCATGCGCGGTGGGGGGGCGTCGTGCCTGAAATCGCGTCGCGCAAGCATACGGAGTGGATTGATGCCACGGTGCGGGAGGCGCTGGACGGGGCCGGTCTGGCTGTCGGCGATGTTGACGCGGTTGCCGCGACCGCCGAGCCGGGACTGCTGGGTTCCCTGCTCGTGGGGCTCACGTTTGGGAAGGCTTTCGCTTGGACGCGGGGGATTCCGTTTGTGCCGGTGAACCATCTTTACGCCCACCTCTATGCGGCACGGCTTTGCGGCGGGCATGGTGACGGTGGGAAGGATAACTGCTTTGCGGGTTCACCGCCGCCTTATCCCTATCTCGGCCTCCTCGTGTCGGGGGGGCACTCGATGATCTGCCGCGTGGACGATTTTGACAAGATAACGACGCTGGGAACGACGTTGGATGATGCGGCGGGAGAGGCGTTTGACAAGGTGGGGAAGCATTACGGGCTTCCCTATCCGGCGGGGAAATATGTTGACGAGATGGCAAAGACGGGGGACGAGGACGCTTTTCTCTTTCCGATGCCGAATCTGCACAAGAACGGGCGTCCAAGCGATATGTCTTTCTCCGGGTTAAAGAACGCGGTGATTAACCAGCGGGAAACGTTCAGGCAGCGGACGAGGAGTGTGGACGGGGAAGGGACTGCGCCGTCCGGGGAGAACGGCGGCGTGAGAGAAACGGCGGACGTGATCGCGTCGTTCCAGAAGGCGGCGGTGAAGATACTCCTCCGGGCATTGTTCCGGGCGGTGGACGACACGGGGATCACCACCGTCGTGGCGGGCGGCGGCGTGGCGGCAAACTCCTGTCTCAGGGCGCGGCTCGCGGAACGGACGGATATTCGCGCGGTATTTCCACCGCCGGAACTCTGCGGGGACAACGGGGCGATGGTGGCTGGTTTTGCCTACCATAAGCTGCGCGGCGGGGATATTTCCGTAACAGCCGATGCGTGTTCCACGGCAACCGGGGCGGCCTCATGAGTACGCTCTACGTGGTTGCCACGCCGATAGGTAATCTCGGCGATATCACGTTCCGCGCCGTGGAGACGCTGAAAGCGGTTTCGCTCGTGGCGTGCGAGGATACACGGCGGACACTGAAGCTCTTGACACATTTTGATATCCGGGTTAAAATGCTTTCGGTTCGTTCCGCCAACGAAAAGACCGCCGCCGACAAGGTGGCCGCGGTGTTGCGGGAAGGACAGGATGTGGCCTATGTTTCCGATGCGGGAACGCCCGCGTTGAGCGATCCGGGCGCCGCTTTGGTGCGGGCCGTGACGGATGCGGGGTTTGAGGCGGTGCCTATTCCCGGCGTGTCGGCGTTCACGAGCCTCCTCAGCGTGGCGGGGGCTCTGGACAAGACGGTTGTCTTTGAGGGCTTTTTGTCGCCTAAAGCGTCCCGGCGAAAACGCCGTGTGGGTGAGCTTATGGCCGGAAGCGCCGGATTTGTGGTTTATGAATCGCCGTTCCGAATCTTTAAGCTTTTGGAAAATATTGCCGATTTTGATAATGCGCGTTATATGTGTGTGGGCCGTGAGATGACGAAGTTGCACGAGGAGTTTATTCGTGGGGATGCCGGGACGGTGTGCCGGAAGCTGGCCCAAGCGGGGGAGCCTCGTGGAGAGTTTGCGGTATATGTGTCGGCTTTTACGTTGGGCAAGGCGGAAAAACCGGCTCAATAATCCGTGTTTTTTGCCGATAATAGTTATAGGTAGGATTTTATGAGTATGAAAATTCAAGGATTGAATGGTGTTGAGCAGGTTCAAAACCTGAAGAAGTCTGCCGGGATCGAGAAACCCGCCGGAAACGTTTCGTCTGGGCCTACGGTAAACATTTCCAAGACAGCCGTCAACAGGGAAGACTTTCTCCGCGCTTTGGAGATTGTTAAGTCCGCCGACACGCCGGATGTTCGCGCCGACCGTGTAGCCGAACTCAAGGCGAAGATCAACGACCCCGCTTACATCAACGAGAGCATCATAAAACTTACTGCCGACCGTGTTGTCGATTTGCTTTTGGGATAACACCGCTTCTTATGTCCTTATGAGGGGAAGCATACCCACGAAGCGGCGAAATTCTGTTTTGGTTCCAGCCTTTAGTTGACGCGGCTCCCCCTAACTCCATAAAAACACACGCGCTTCATTCCGTAACGCGCACGTGTTTTTATTCCTTTGGGGTTAAATACCCCGCCCCTTGGGGCGGTTAAAACCGGGGGTGCGGGGGATTTGTTCCCCCGCATACGCAAAGATTTCAAGGGAAAATCTTCAATACCCCGCCGCTTGCGGCGGGGATTTTTATTCCGTTACCCCCACTTCTTTTCATCACAGCCTTAATCACCTTTAACTACAGATGAACATAGATGGGACAGTTATGTGCAATTTGGGCTAAATATTTTTGAATATATTATATAAAAATTCTATGCCCCAAATCTGTTGTCACAGGCGCCGTCCATGGCGCCTGAAATATATTGAAAATTTTGTAAAAAATTAAAGAAGTAATGGTTTAAAATCTTTTGGAAGTATATTAAAACTTAATTCGGCCATTTGCTCAGGGCTTTTATTCATTTCATTGGAAAACCATAATAAAAAACAGTTGTATATACCGCCGGTATGATAATAAATTCTAAACTGTTCTTCAAATAATTGTTTTTTGACAACCGCCATAAATGTATCATTAAGAGCATCCAAAATTAAATGGGACAAATTGTTTTTGTATATTAATAATAGTTCTTTTTTTGTACTGATAAAAATGGGCAAACATTTTTTGCAAATAATCCTGCATGGTTATATCTTTCTTGTCTTTTACCCTTTCAAGATGTTCAAAAGTAATTTTATTGTAGAAATATTTAATAATATCATCTTTAGAATTAAAATTCCGGTAATAAGTGGAGCGGTTTACCCCGGCTTTCTCGGCAATCTCCCCGATGGAAATTGCGGCAAATGGCTTCTTTCGCATTAAAATAAACAGACCTTGGGCCATATAGTCCTTCAATATTTCTGTTGTGGTGTTTTTCTTTCTCATAATGCAACAAATACCCCCTTTTTGTTGATCCTAACGCAAGATTACTTGACCGACTTTTATTGTCTTGTTATCATACTATAGAAACTTCGTAGAAGTCTACGGAAGTCTCCTGGAACTTTACGGAAGTTCCGTAGAATACTACAGGCCTTTCGGAGAAGCCTATGGAAGCCTTGTAGTATTCTATAGAAGTTCTGTAGAACACTACGGAAAGTCTTGAGAATACTTCGGAATATTCGTAGAACGCTACGGATATTCTGGAGAATATCCTCAAGAGGGAGATTTTCTCCCTGATTTATTAAAGGAGGAGCGTAATTATGGCCGGAGACTTCATTCCCCATCGGGACGGGACTTTTTTGGAATGGGCAAAGAACCTTTTGACGTATGTCAATACCAAATTGGCGGCTTTTAATATTCCCGCAGGGGCAACGGCGGAAATACAGCCGCTTTTAACCGCCTATGATACGGCTTTTCAGGCGGCGCAAAACCCGAACAGGGGAAAAATTGATGTTTTAACTAAAAACGAGGCAAAGGAAGCACTTATTTCAGTTTTACGAACATTTATTAAGGCATATTTGATGTATAATCCCGCCGTAACGGACGCGGACAAGGAAAGTATGGGCTTGCCCGTTCATGATACAACCAGAACGCCGACACCTGTTCCCTCGACAATCCCCGAACTGGAACTTGACAGTTCAATCATTCGGCAAGTATCGGTTCATTACCGGGACGCGGGAAACGAGAAAAGGAGCAAACCGCACGGTGTTCACGGCATAGAATTACGGTGGGCTTTACTGGAAAACCCACCGGCATCGGTGGAAGACCTTAAAAATTCGGTCTTTGATACGGCAAGCCCTTATACGTTTGTCTTTGATGAAGTGGAAAGAGGCAATGCGTTATATATATGCCCTCGCTGGGAAAATAACAAAGGTGAAAAAGGACCTCTTGGTGAAATTGTAAAAGCAATTATCCCGTAAAAACATAATAAACTTTTTTGGAGGAAAATAAAATGTTCAAGGAAATGAGAAGAAAAGACCGCGAATTGACACGCGGCGATGCTATGGCGATTTTACAGAAAGGAAAATTCGGCGTTATGGCTCTTGCCGGATCGGATGGTTATCCTTACGGTGTGCCGCTTCATTATGCGCTTATTGATGGAGATGTTTATTTCCATAGCTCAGCGGAGGGTGGACATAAAACCGAATGTTTTGACCACAATCCCAAAGCAAGTTTTACGGTCATCGAAACTAAAAACGGGGTAAAGGCTCGGAGTGCAATCATTTTTGAAATGGTTGAAATGGTTCCCGATATGCGGATTACGGTACTCGAAAAACTAATTGAAAAATTCGTGCCAAAATTTGTATGGAAACAGGTAAAGGCGGGAGTGCCGCCTGCCCAAAATGCCATTATCGCCTATCGGTTAAAGGCTGAACATATAACGGCAAAATTCATTGACAGGCCGAAAAAACAAAAATGAATTTTGACGGAATAATAATCGGCGTGAGCGCATTTTTATTGATAGGACTTTTCCATCCAATTGTAATATATGGAGAATATCATTTTGGCGTAAAGGTATGGTCAATATTTTTATGTATGGGAATAATATTATGCATTTTTTCAATATTCGTCAACAATGTTATTTTTAGTTCAATAATTGGTATTATTGGATTTTGTTGTTTTTGGAGTATATTTGAATTATTTCAACAGAAAAAACGTGTTGAAAAAGGCTGGTTTCCAAAAAAATAAATATCAATTAGAGGAAATGTTAGAAGAACGGAACGCCCCCGCCGTCCATGGCGGGGGCTATTTCGTAATAGGTGCATAAAATTTTAAACATTTTTGTAAATAATATGGTGTACGCCCAAACTGCACATAACAGGACCGTATATGCTTCGGGCGCAGTAGCGCCCTCGGGCTACAAAAAACCGCAGTCGGGCTAACGCCCTTTGTGCGGTTTTTCTCCGCCACATTTTTGCGGTTGCTGGAAACCTACGGTTTCCTTTATCGCAACCGCAAAAACGTCATATACAGCCGGAACGTTA
>JAIRNN010000063.1 GCA_031257995.1 Spirochaetaceae bacterium
CTCACGTTCTGCATCAAGCCCGACGACGGGCTCCAGCTTCCGAAGATAATGCAGTGGATTAAGCAGACGTTTTCGATCCGCTTCAACATGCTGACGGGAAGAGCGGGGCACGTCTGGGGGGAACGGTACCGGTCGGAAATCTTAGAGGGGGAGCCGCCCGAGGGGGCGGAAGAGGCGGACTGGGACGCGGTGGAAGCGGCGGCAAAAAAGCCGTTGCCGACAGTCGGGGTCTATAGGCTGACATGGGTCAGCCCGAGATCGCCTTGGATGACGGTAACGGCCGTGATTTCGGTCAAAAACGCCCCCAAACCCGCGCCCCCGCCCGCTTAACCGCCCCGGATCACGGCCAAAAAGGATTTCAGCAAGCCTCAAGCGTCCCGGCCACAGATGGCCGCGGGAGAGGTCTGCCTGCACCGCAACCTCACGAACACTGAATCACGTTTAACCACAGGATGGCACAGATGAAACAGATGAACGCGGATTTTTCACACCGGATGCCGCTTCATCTGTGCTTATCCTATGTTATGCCATCTGTGGTTCACGGTGATTAAGCGGGGAGGCTTATTCGCTCTATCGACCGCGCTTTGCCGTCGTCGGCGATGTCCACGAGGACACCTTGGAGCGCGGGGGCGGTTTCGGCTTCTTTTTGCCATGCGGGGATGCCGGTGAGGTATGCGCGGATGGCGATTTCGGGGATGAGGCCGCCTACGGAGATTTGGCTGCCGGTTCGGCCCGCGCAGGCGATGCAGGCGGTGCCGCCGGGGAGGATGCGGTTGTCGGCGGTCTGGACGCGGGTATGGGAGCCGATTGCCGCCGAGCAATGGCCGTCTGCCAGCGCGAACAGGGTTTTCTTTTCGGCGGTGGCGAGAGCGTGGAAATCGAGGAGAATGTATGGAGTTTCTATGTGCAGTTTGTCAAGGAGCGGGAGGACAGCTTGGTAGGGGTTTTCGGCGTGCAGTTTTGCGAAGCCGACTTGCCCCAGCAGTTGCGCGACGGCAACCCGTGTTCCGTTGCCCGCGTCAAAGATCCGCGCCCCATGTCCCGGCGCGTCGGGAACGAGGTTGTAGGGGCGGATGACGAAGGGGAGTTTGTCGAGATTTTGGGCCAAGTCTTTCTTATAGAAGCTGAAATCCCCCAGCGTGATCGCGTTTGCGCCGAGTTTGTGGAGATAGGCGGCGTGTTCCCGGCCCAAGCCGCCGCCTGCTGTCGCGCCGTCCGCATTGGCGACAACGAAGTCGATGCTGTGGGTTTTTTTCAGCTTCGAGAGTCCCCGGCGGAACGCGCAGATCCCGGCCTTGCCGACAATCTCGGCGGCGTAAAAGACCGTCATACCCGGTATCCGGTCCTGACCGCATGGATCGCCTGTTGAACCAGCGCGTCGCAGCGCTCGTTGAGCGGGTTGCCCGCATGGCCTTTCACCCATTTCCAGCATATCGGATACCCGGCGGCGAGCGCGTCGAGTTTCTTCCATAAATCGGCGTTCTTTACCGGTTGTTTGGTGGAGGTGATCCAGCCATTCCTTTTCCAGCCCGCGATCCACTCGCTTATGCCTTTCTGGACGTACTGCGAGTCGGTGAACACCGTTACCCCGTCTATCGAGCCGCCAAGCGAGGACAGCCTTTCCAGTGCCTTGATCACCGCCGTGAGTTCCATGCGGTTGTTGGTCGTTGCCGGTTCCCCGCCGTTCTTTTCGAAGGAGGTTGTCCCCCCTTCAGTAAACATGACGAATGCCCAGCCGCCCGGTCCTGGGTTTCCGGAGCAGCCGCCGTCGGTATAGATATTTATTCGCATATCGTCTATTCTATCAGGTATGAACGATTGCGTCTTTTGTAAGATCCTTTCCGGGGCGATTCCGGCGAAAAAATGGTACGAAGACGATGATGTCTTCGCGTTTTTCGACATTGCCCCGCAGGCTCCGGTGCACTTTTTGGTTGTCCCGAAAAAGCACATCACGAGTCTCATGGAAGCGGAAGAGGGCGACACGGCCTTGCTCGGCAAGTTGCTCCACACGGCCCAGCGGCTCGCCAAAGAGCAGGGTTGCGGCGAGCGCGGCGGGCGGTTCGTGATCAACTGCAAGAGCGACGGCCTCCAGAGTGTCGATCACCTGCACGTCCATGTCTTGGGCGGCAGAAAGCTGGGATGGCCGCCGGGGTAGGGGCCCGCGCTTGCGCGAATGGATAATGGTTTGATTGGTAGCGGCGCGTTTCCCCTACGGGGCCTTCCTTGGGAGCGGCGTAACGGGAGAGCACGGAGTTGTCTCCGCAGTGCTGAAGGTGCGATCCCAGTGCCGCCTTTATTGGCACTGCACCGGAGGAGAATGCCTCCTCTGGCACCAGTACCAAAAACGGTACTGGTACCGGACACGAAACGGTATGCGGGCTGGTATCACAACGAATACTGGTACCGCGCACAAAACGGTGTGCGGCCCACACACAAAATGGTGTGCGGCACGGGATGGGGACGGGGTGTCTGCGACACCGGGTGTTCAAAGGACACCTTCGGGGGTGTCTCCCGCTGAGGGGGGTAGCGGGAGCCGTGCTTGCGTAGCAAGCTTAAGCGGGAGCGAGGGGAGGCTTCCCTCTCATATTGCTTAATGAGGGGCTGTCCCTTCTCCAGAATGGGGAAAAGCCGCTCTCTCTTAGCAAGCCGCGTCCAAAGAACGCCCCTGCGGGGCATTCACCCTTTTATCTTTATATGAGAAGCATTATAACTTTTGAGAACTATATATGAAAACGAGAAATTTTATCATTACCGTTGGCTTTCTTTTCGCTTTTCTCGCCCTTTTTCGTGGTAACGCTGAGGAAGCGGTTCCTCCGGCAGGGGCGGCGCCTCCAGCAGGGGCGGCGCAAGCGGAGCAGCCCGTAGCAGATGCGGCCCCCGATGTTGAAAACGCGGTTGGGCTCACATTGCGCGAGGTGTTTGCGTTTTACGGGCAGCCGGACACCGTTCATGCGGTACGCGGGGCCGAGGAATGGCAAGACGACGTGGTTTTCGTTTATGACGAACGCAAACTGGACATTTACATCTACAAAGACCGGGTTTGGCAAGTGTGCGTGGAGGCGGCGCTGGGATTGAAAAAGAGCGACCAGAAAACGACGACGCTCCGTGTTCTTGGCGAAAAGGCCGAGGACAAGGGCGATCATGTGCTCTACCGTTATCCGGCAAGCGTATGGCCGAAATACGCGCGGTTTAACCTTGACGCTCTGGACAGAATAAGCGCGATTTATATCTACCGGCCGGATATGTGAGGGACTATGGCGGCGAAAATTTGTTTATGCCTGACGGGAAAAACGCTCCGGCGCGATTTGCAGGTGATCGAGAAATACCGGAAGTACATTGACCTTGCGGAACTACGCGTTGACTGCCTTGATCCGGCGGAGCGGTTCAACATCCGGCCCTTTCCCGAACAGGCGGAAATCCCGGTCATTCTTACCATCCGGCGCAAGGAAGACGGCGGGAACTGGTGCGGCGGGGAATCGGTACGCATCATTCTTCTGGCGAAAGGGCTCGCGTTCGCGCAGGCCGACAGGCGGCTCAACTTTGCCTATGTCGATATTGAGGAAGACATCTCTGTCCCCGGTATCGAAGAAGCGGCGCGCGCCTTCGGCACCCGCATTATTCGGTCTTTTCATAACATCCATGGGACCAATTCCGATTTAACCGCCAAAATCCGGGGCTTGCGCCGTTTCGGCGACGAGATAGCGAAGGTGTCCGTCATGCCGAACACTCTCTCGGATGTACAGCGGCTCTGGCGGGCAGCGAAAGACCTTCACAATAGGGAAAAGATACTTATCAGCATGGGGCCCCTAGGCATCAGTACCCGTGTTTTGGCCGGCCGGATCGGTTCATCCTTCACCTATACTTCGGCGCAAGACGAACTTGGCTTTCCCAAGGCTGCCCCCGGCCAGATCGACCCTCAGGAACTGGTTGAATGCTATCATTTCCGTTCGATTGACCACAAAGGCAAAAAGGGGGGAAAGACCGAAAAAACCGCTGTGCTGGGCATTACGGGTTATCCCCTGACCACCACCGACAGCCCCAGACTGCACAACGCCATGTACACCCGCGATTCCCTTAATGCCGTTTATCTCCCCTTTCCCGCCGCCGCGATTGAGGATTTTCTCTCTCTCGCCGACGAGATCGGCCTTCGAGGCGCGTCTGTTACCGTTCCCCACAAAGAGACGATCCTCCCGCACCTCGCCTTTGCTTCCCCAGGAGTCCGGCGCATCGGCGCGTGCAACACCATCGTGCGCCGTCCGGACGGATGGCACGGTTACAATACCGATGCCGAGGGCTTTTCGTCCTCGCTTCTCGCCTTCATCTACGGAGAAGAACCCGGCACAACGGAAAAACAACGGGCGAAGCGCAATCTAAAAGGAAAAAAGATCACCGTCGTGGGAGCGGGCGGCGCGGCGCGGGCGATTGTCGCGGAGATACACAGGCTTAAAGGCAAGGCTCTCATCCTCAACCGTACCCCCGGCAAGGCCAACGAGTTAGCGTCCCGTTACGGCTTCCGCTGGGGATGCCTTGACGAATTCGGTGCCGCACAGACGGCCAAATTCAACAACATCATCATCCAGACCACGCCGATCGGCATGGACGGCGACCCCGGCGACCCCTTTTCCCTCTACCAGTTCACGGGCCGCGAAATCGTCTACGACATCATCTACAAACCGGACCGTACCCCGTTCCTACACCGGGCCCAAGAAGCCGGATGCAGAGTCCTCAACGGTTACGATATGCTCGTCCGCCAAGCCATAGGACAGCACCGGCTATTCTTCAATATGCCGGAGGGGCCCGGATCGGCATAAGCGCGTTAACGCGATCGGAGACAGGGCATCTAAAGATGCCGGACATCCTTGATGCCTTTGGAGGCGTTGCTTAAAGCGCGCTAGCGGACCTTTTTCTCGATCCGGTCAACTTCTATCTCCACCCCGGCCCGAAACGGTGTCCGGTCAACCTCGCCGTAAATGATCGCCACATCGTCCGCGCCAATGGACAGCCCTCTCCACTCGTCATCGTCAATGTCCACCGTTATTGTGTCTAGACCGTCGCTGAACAGATACTTCTCGTTTCCGAGCCGCCGCTCAATCTTTCCCTCCAGCATCACATTCGCGTCGTCCGGCAGTTTCTTCACCTCGCTCACCTTGCTCACCACTGCCGACGACGGCCCTGTATAGCCGCCGCCTCTCCCGAAATCGTCCGCTCCGGCCGTCCAAACAACCGCCGCAACAACCAAACACATCAAAATCTTCTTCATATGTCTCCTTAAAACAATAAGATTGCCTCTAATATATCGGATCAGTGGCTTTTAGGCAATAGGGCAGCCGCATCTCCGCCACGATACCGCAGTCGTCAAGCCTGTGCACGGTGATTGATGTTTTTCCCCCGGCACTTTCGTAGACGGCGAAAGTCGGGACGGCGGGCGTATCCGGGGTTTGGGTCTTGGGTAGCGATACGGAACCCGGATTGCAACAGATAAGGCCGCCTTTTTCCTCAAGCCGCCAGATGTGCGTGTGGCCTGAAAACAACACGCTGCCGGGTGGGAGGACGTAGGGCAACTCTTCTTCCATATAGACGTGGCCGTGGGTGAGAAAAAGCCGCCGGCCCTCGTCAACGATAAGCGCATAATCGCTCATACAGGGGAAGTTGAGCAAGAGCTGGTCAACTTCCGCATCACAGTTTCCGCGCACGGCGATGATGGCATCTCGGTATTGGTTGAGAATGTCAACAACGCCTTTCGGGTCATGGCCGCCGGGGAGGCTGTTGCGCGGGCCGTGATAGAGGACATCGCCTAGAATGAAGAGAAACGAGGCGTTCGATTGTTCAAAACGGGCGACCGCTTTTTTAGCCGCTAAAGAGGAACCGTGAATGTCGGAAATAATAACGTATTTCATAACAGGCCCCGCCTCCGCATACCATCGTACTTTTTGAACATCCGGTAATTCAGTTCAGGAAACACATAGTCGCGTTCTTCCAGAAAGGCAAGCCACTTTGCGCTCATAAAGTTGTGCCCCAGCGATTCATAGATTGCGGTAAAGTTTTCCAAGTGTTCTTCGATCTCGGCCTTGGCATAGGCCGCCTTGCTGTCGTCGGAGAGCATCGCCGCCAGTAGCGCGTTTTGGGATAACATTAACTCATGGGCGGCCTGATTTAGGAAACGCTCCCGTATGCCGGAATCGTCAAATCGTTCCGCGATTTCCATCATGCGCTCAATAGCCCGGAAGATATGGCGGTAAATCCAGTCGTTGGAGGAATCCAAAACGATTTCCGCATAGCCCATGATCCCGCACGAGGAGTAGAGCGGCGTTACCGTTTCCAATGACGCGGCCTTGCTTAATGCGGTACCCTCTTTACTCAAAAAGGCGTAGGGCGTGGTCAACTCCACCTCTTTCCGGGCGTGCATCTCACGGAAAAAAGATTCAAGGAACGACGATCCTTCTATCCAGTTCCTGCCAAACGTATCAATGTCAACGGCGATGATTGAAACCGGACGCTTCTCGCCTCCCATAGCGGCGGCGGCCTTTTCAAGACGATCTTCACAGGCGGACACATAGTCTTTCGCCGCGTTTGCCGCCTTTTTACGCGCTTTTTCAGCATTGTAATAGATACCCTGAACACAGCCGCTCTGCCGCGACCGGAACCAGTATTTGTATCCGGTGGGATTTCGCTCACCCTCCGCACCGCAAAAACGCTCCACCGCCTCACGAGGAAGCTCATACCCCGCATCCCGCGAGTTGTCCCGGTAACATTCCTCGTCTATCTCGCATAGGGCCTTGGACAGATAAAAATCACGGGCGAACACGACAAGTCCTTTTTTGGTGCGTACCGGATAAAAAGAACCGGTGGACGGAGGCGGATCGGCAAGGAGCAGCCCGTGCGTGTCGACGATCGTGTAGTTAAAGTTATAGTCGAGAATCGGATCGTCCAGATCGGTACTGTAGGCCAGATCGGTAAGCCACAGCCCCACAGGTTCATCGCCGAGAAACTTCTTCGCGGACGAAAGAGCCGCCGCCAACTGAGCGCGAATCACCTCGGGATACGAGGTGTAGAAAGGCAGATAACAATCCGTTGCAGGACTTGCCAGAATTTCGATACCGCCGGTTCGATTAAAATGCCTTAACATCTCCAGAATGTCGTAGTTTTTCTTTTCAAGATATTTTTTGGTCCGGACAAAATGTTCAAGATAGCCATTTACCAGTGCCGCCAGCGGTTCGTACCCCATACTGCGAGTACCTTCTTTTTTGCCAAACGCGATCTGCCGGTCAAGATATTTGAGGTACCGCGCCATTACTTTCTTGTTACCCAGCGCGGAACAGAGCAACGGGGAAAGTGCCAGCACCATCTTGAACGGCACCTTGTCCTGTTCAAGCCGCTCGAAAATCAAAAGAAGCGGCAAGAGATTCTCGTTTATCTCCTCAAAAAAACGAATCTCAGCGGGTGTCCAGAACACATTCCCCGGCGTAGCACATGGATCGTCTTCACCGTGCTTCCCCTCCGGCGGCAAAACATTGCCGGACACAAAGGGAATAGCGGCATTGACCAGCAGACACAAGGCTTTTTGACTCATTTGACATTCCCCCTAGGGACGTTCTCCCTTGATCTTTTCCCGCAAAACAGGAAGATCCCTGATACCGGAAAGCGCGGCAAGCGGATCCACATTCCCCTCACACGCCGGTAAAATGTCCGGCTGACGGAAAGATCGCGTCTTCGCGAGCGCCTCCTCCCTTCCGCCGATCTGAGCGCAAAGTTCCACAAAAAACATATCCCCCTCCGACGGAAAATCCAGATACCACGCCTTGTCGTTATTCCCGACGGAAACATGGTACGACGCAAAAACCGCCGTCTTCTTTAAGGCATTGATCCGCAGGCAAAGCCCCTCAAAATTTTCCGTTTTCACCAGCCGTTCCAAAAGCGACTCCTTGACCTCCCAAAAGACAAAGAACCACAAAGGATCACGCACCAGTGCCGTGATGTAGGTGATATTGTACCGTTCAGGAATCCTCACCGTGAGAAACGGATTCGTCTTGGGATCCTGAGCCGCTTCCATTCTGGCATACTTCCACTCGCGCTCACTGTTCTGAACCGGCTTCACGTGCTCGTCAACAGCGTCCAGAATCTCGCCGATAATCCGCGCACGGTCGAAAATTCCCTGTGGCAAATCCACCGCCAGTTGAGCCGCGACCGTCAACAACTCCTGAGAAGTAAAACTCTCCAGATGCGCCCTACTGAACGAGTAAATCGTTGTATCTTTCCATAACGATGTCATATAACTCCCCTTATGGTAACGGAGTGATGAAAAATATGCAACAGATGGAAAAATCTACAGGTTACAGCGTTTCTGCCAAGAAGATGTAAGGCGGGGGAAGCCTCCCCTCGCTCCAACCCTGCGGCTTTCCGCTACCCCCTCCGCTGGGCACCCAATGCCGCGTCCGCAACGCCCCCCCCCCCGGTTTCATGCCAATCGGTATTTTGCAAAGAGATATACTAATACTGTCATGATATCTACCGCTTGACACATTATCAACCTCCCGATAAAGTATTATTATGTTTATAAATTATCGCCCTGGACCCCCCCCCCGCAATGTAGCGGCGTTCTCCCTTTCCCTCATCGTCCCCTGTTTCAACGAGGAACAAACCATAGCCGGCTGTATCGAGCGCGTGCGGGATGTCGCCAGGGAACAGGCCTTTGCCCTTGAGATTATCGTTGTCAACGACGCCTCAACCGACAACAGCCTCGCCATCCTCAAGGATATTC
>JAIRNN010000090.1 GCA_031257995.1 Spirochaetaceae bacterium
TGCCGCCTCGGCTTTAAATTCCGTGGGGTACACCCGCCGTGCTTTGTCTTGCTTTCCCATCCTATTCTCCTCACCTGTTATAATTCCCGCTTATCTTTGTGCCTGCCAGTTGGGGTAAGTTCCAGTAGCGTAGCCGGAAGGCGGTATTGCTACCCAGAGGCAGCACGCACTCCTGCCTCAACAAGCCCCATCACAGTAAATGGCACATAAGGAGTTCAAGGACACCCGGAATGTGAGAGTGGAGTTTGAACCCATCGCGCAAGCGGTACCTGTTCCCGCATATGACCCCGTTTCCCTCTCCTTGTCAGACCTCGAATAACCGTCTCCGTTCCAAATCCCCTCTGCGGACACCTGCCGTGGAGGCACTTGTACGCAGCGCAATGAGAGCGTGGTGGTATCCACCTACGCATTAGGAAGGGGGGCTGTCCCCCGAGAAGGGGCCTGTCCCTGACGAGAGGGCTGTCCCCCGGAGAGGTGCCTGTCCCCGGCGGGAACCAAGCCATTGCGAAGATGGGGTCTTAGGGGCGGAGCCCCTAGGAGAGGGGGTAGCGGAAGACGGCTCAAACCCTACAAACCTCATGGTTTGTAGGGTTTGAGATGGCTGGAGCGAGGGGGAGACTTCCCCCGCTAGTCCTGTCATTTTCCATTCGCGTAACGCGCAGGGCATTGGGTGTCCCCCGCCTGAATAGTTACAAACTGTATTCAATCCTGAATTTTTCAGAAATCGGAATTGCCGCGCAACGCTCCCGGCATATTGGTATTTTCAAGTAGAAGTACTATAATGTGATTGAGTCATCTACGGTTCTTATGGTTTTCTTGTAAAAAATTCATAAAAAACACCAAGTATTAAAAATGTCTTGACAAACTCGTACAAATATCGTATATTAAAATAAGGAGTTCTTTATGGTAGTTTCAACGGTAAATATCTCTTTTCAGAAAGATTTATTGGAACAGATTGATAGGATCGCATAAAATGAAAACAGTGCCCGATCTGAATTAATAAGGGAAGCGGCGAGAATATATATAGAAAGAAAAAAGAAGTTGGAAAGTATTTTTTCCTATGGGGAAAGTTTATCGTCGAAATATGGATTTACTGAAAAGGATGTTAATGATGAAATAAAAAAGTATAGGGTCGGTAAAAGCGGTAAAGATAAATGAAAATAGTAGTGGATGCCAATATATTTATATTCGCATTTTTCTGGGGCGGTAACCCAAGGACAATTTTAGAACGAGTTATAGCGGGAATAGATGAATTATTTCTCACTAAAGAAATCTTGGATGAAATCAATGATGTAATAAGACGGCCAAAATTTCATGCGGATGAATATAAAATAAATTAATTTCATAAATTCAATTGAATAAATTGCCAATAAAATGGTGACCAAAAGGCGAATTGATAATGGCTGTAGAGATAAAACAGATAACAAATATATAGAGTTTGGAATAACTGCTCATGTTGATTATATAGTATCTGGAGACATTCATTTACTAGAATTAAAAAAATATGAAAGTATAAAAATTGTAACAGTAAAAAGTTATTTGGAACATGCTCGTATATGCTTCGGGACATAAAAGCCCACCGACATGTTTCGCGAAGCGCAACAGACTCTTAGGGTATCTCCGAGGAGCTCATCAAGAAATACGAGGAAAAGTGCCGGGCCGAGTAGAAGTAAGCGAAGCCTTAATCACGGGTTTCGTCACGGCTTTTATCACGGTTAACCGCAGATTGTGAGACAACCAACCGGGTTGTTGAACAAGTCCATTGTCTCTCACCAAATATATTTTAATCCATTTTCTTTATAGATTTTTATTTCTCGTATTACCTTTTCAGATAATTCATTACTTTTTTCAATCGCCCATAATAATGTATGTGTGTCCAATAATAGTCTCATTGTATTTCCAATAATTCCTCAGATTTCATTTCAAAATCATCTCTAAATTCAATTATAACTTTTCCATCCAAAATTCCAATTTTCGCTCAATTTTTTTCCTTCTTTCCCTTCATGGTATGGAACAATCATTGCTATGGGTTTTCTTGTTTTACCATACAATATTCCGATTTCAATTCCCCGGAGGAGCTGTAGCGAGAGGGAAACGTCCTCTTCCTTTTTGTTCCTTTCCGTCTAAAGCGCCGTCCCGCAATCAGTGATGAATTTCAAGCAAATGTTTTTCCAAGTCCTGAATAGTTTTCCCCTGGGCGGGATATTCTGGATGGCCCTCGATATAGCCGATAAGAAATTTATCGCCTTTATAGAAAGAATAAGGAATATAGGTACCTCCTGTGAACCGGAGTTGTTCCCAAATATGACGGCGCAAATGAGACGGATATTAATTCGTCTCATCTGCGCCTATCCGCGCGCTATGTGGCGCAATCTGCGGTGAACGTGATTACCGTCTTTACTTCACTTCCACGATGGGCTGGCTTGAGGCGACCTGCGTCCCGGTGGGAACGAGGAAGTGCACATTGCCCGCAACCGTACTCTTGATCTCAAGCTCCATCTTCATGCTCTCGATGATGATCACGGTGTCGCCGGATTTCACGGGCGCGCCTTCGCTCACGGCGTAGCGGAGGATCGTTCCCGCGACCGGAGCCGGGATCACGGTGCCGCCTGTGGGCACCGCCTGAACGGGAGCCGGAGCAGCGTTTGCTGCCGGAGCAGAGGCGGCGGCCGGGGCCGCGCCCACCACACCGCCGATAGACGCGACCGGCTGCTGGGCCTGTACCTGCGTTCCGGTGGGAACGAGGAAATGAATCTTGCCCGCGACGGTACTCTTGATCTCAAGTTCCATCTTCATGCTCTCGATGATGATCACGGTGTCGCCGGATTTCACGTCCGCGCCTTCGTTTACGGCGTAACGGAGCACGGTTCCCGCGACCGGGGCCGGAATCTGGACGCTGCCCACAGGAGCCACCGCGCCGCCAGCCTGAACACTACCCGCCGAAACCGCGCCGCCTGCCGGGGCGATCGCCAGTGTACCGGACGGGCGCACCGTCACGTTGTAGTCGGAACCGTTCACGTTGACGACATACGCGCCCGCCTGACCGCTGCCGCCACTCGCGCCGCCTGCCGGGGCCGCCGGTTTCACCGCGAAAGACGCGGAATCGACCGGGCCTTTCGCCTTGTTCTTAAAGAATTCCGGCGCGACCTTGGGGAACATCGCAAAGATGAGCGCATCCTCAACAGTAACCGCGCCCACAGCCTTCGCCTCTTTTTCAATCTTGTCAAACTCGTTGGGAATCTTGTCTGCGGGACGCTCGGTGAGCACCGCCTCATACTTGCTCTTCTCCAGAGCCTTTTTCACGAGATCGGGATTGGCCGGAGCCGCGAGTGCGCCGTAACGGCCTGTCACCAAATCGGCGGTCTCGGCGGTAAGCCGCTCGTAACGGCCAAACAGCACGTTAAACACCGCCTGAGTCCCCACAATCTGACTGGTTGGCGTGACAAGCGGAATATAACCGCAGTCTTTTTGCACAACCTGAATCTCTTTCAGCACCGCATCGATCTTGTCCGCTGCGCCCTGTTCTTTGAGCTGGTTTTCAAGGTTGGAAAGCATCCCACCGGGCACTTGGGACGCGAGAATGCGGGTGTCCGCGCCGAGAAAACTCGACTCAAACTTCGCGTACTTCTTCCGTACCTCGCGAAAGTAGGCGGCAATCTCCAGCAAAGGCTTGATGTCGAGGCCGGTATCAAACGCCGTCCCCTTGAACGCCTCGACAATCGTCTCCGTCGGGCTGTGGCTCGTCCCCATCGCTACCGACGAGATAACCGTGTCGAGAATCTCCGCCCCCGCCTCGGCGGACTTCACCAGCGTTGCCACCGAAAGCCCCGTTGTCGCGTGCGTATGAATCTCCACCGGAATGTCCGCCTTCGCCTTGATCGCCTTCACGAGGTCAAACGCCTCGTAGGGCTTCAAAAGCCCCGACATATCCTTGATACAGATCGAATCCGCGCCGAATTCCGCATAGCGCTGGGACAAATCCGCATAAATTTCTTTCGTATGGTAAGGTGTCGTCGCGTAAGAGATCGCCATCTGCACGTGCTTTCCCGTCTTTTTTGCGGCATCGGCGGCCCGTTTGAGGTTGCGCGGGTCGTTACAAGCGTCAAAAATACGAAACACCCCGACCCCGTTTTCGGCAGCTTTCTCTACAAACATATCCACCACGTCGTCCGCATAGTGCCGGTAACCCAGCAGGTTTTGCCCGCGCAACAACATCATGATCGGCGTATTCGGCAGTGCCTTCTTCAATGTCCGCAAACGCTCCCACGGGTCCTCGTTGAGAAAACGGATACAACTGTCAAACGTCGCCCCGCCCCACGCCTCAAGCGCCCAGTAGCCGATTTTATCCAGCTTGTCCAGCGCGGGCACCATATCCGCCGTCGTCATACGTGTCGCAAACAACGACTGATGCGCGTCACGGAGCACAAGATCAGTAATTTTCACCTTAGCCATTCAAAACTCCTTCAAATTTAATCGCCGTTATCTATCGGCCCTGATCAACCGTTATCCTTCTGGAACTGAGTCACCGCCGCGCCGATAGCCGCAACAACCGCCGCCTGACTTGCCGCCCCTGCCGATGGCCCGCGCCCCGGCGACTTGGCTTCTGCCCCATCCTTGTCCAGCCCCATCAACTGAATAACTTTCCCCACCAGCGAGACAGTAACAATCAGAATAATAAGGAAAGAAAACACAATCCCCATGCCGATCACGGCCATCTTCCCGCTCTGTCCGATCATTTCCACTATAGTCATAGAACCAACTCCTTCATAAATATCCTCCACTCTACCACACCGCAACGTTTTTGAAAAGAGGGGGTACGCGCGGATGCGCGAATGGATAAGGGTAAATTATGGGACTGGTTGGGGGAAGTCTCCCCCTCGCTCCAGCCCGCCGCCCGCAAGCGGGCTTAGGGTCTTACGCTACCCCCTCTGCGGGGGACACCCCCGCAACGCCCCCTTCCGGTGTCGGCATGGATCCCGTCGGGGCACCCAATGCCGCGCGAGAAACGGGCACAACGGTTAAGTCACAACTAGGGTTGTGCTAGGCGCGTTTCTGCTATTCCTGCGGTTTACCAGGATTTCAATTCCGCGTTCATCTGTAGTTTTTTCAAAAAAATCACAAAAACTGAGCGAAAGTACTTGACAAGGCATGTTAGGTAAAGTAAACTCATCCTGTTAGGTTGATCTAACATAAACAGCTTGGGGGAAATCAAATGAAAAAGGTAAACACATATACGTTTACGGCGCGGGCGGCGCTTTTGCTGCCAGCGGGAACAGCGGGACTGTCCGTCCAGGTATTGACCGGATATGGCATTTCAGGCGGTATGGATGAGGCATACATGAATGTATGCCTCCAGAAGGCGGGGGTTGTATAATGGAACAGACAAAAAAACCTAAAACAGGATTGGCGCGGCTTTGGGAATTCGCCATGATGAAAAAGCCGCTCGTCTTCAGCTCGCTCGTACTGTCGGCAATGGCGTCCGTCGTCAGTTTTGTGCCGTACCTAGCCATTTACCGTATTGTTCAAGAGCTTTTGAACAGCCTGCCCAATATAGCGAAAGCGGATTCCGCATCGTTAATCCGCTATGGATGGATCGCCTTTTTCGGCGCGGCGGGCAACATACTGCTCTACTTCGCCGCGCTGATGTGTTCGCACCTCGCGGCCTTCGGGACCCTGTACGAGCTCAAAGCCGGCTTCATGTCCCATTTGGCGCGTCTTCCCCTGGGCTTCCATGTCCTCGCCGGCAGCGGCAGGCTGCGGAAAATCACCGATGAGAACATCGAAAAGATCGAGGGTTTTATCGCGCACCAGCTTCCCGACCTCGCCGCAGCGGTAACGGCGCCGGTGGTCATGTTCGTCATACTCTTCGCCGTGGACTGGCGCTTCGGCCTTGCAACCACCCTGGGCATCGTCGTCGCACTGGCGCAATACGCCGGACTCTACGGCAACAAAAGCGCCAAGACCCTGATGGACGAGTACCAAACCGCGCTGGAGGAGATGAACAACGCCTCGGTGGAGTATATCCGGGGCATATCGGT
>JAIRNN010000200.1 GCA_031257995.1 Spirochaetaceae bacterium
GAGCGGGGGCTGCCCCAAGACAAGGTGTAGGCTATAGCCGCCGGAATCTTCGTTTTCGCCGACTTTTCCACCGCCGCCCAGTCAACTTCCGCCGCCCCCTCAGGCGGCCCTCCCCACAAGATATCCGACTCGTACCGTTCTCCCCACACGTGCCCCGTCCGTCCCGTCCGCGCGTTGAACCGCGCCGAGAACGTCTGCTTCATCCACTGCATTATCAGCGGCAGTTTGAGGCCGTCGTCGGGTTTGATGTAAAACGTGAGCCACGCCCCCTCAAGCCGGATGCCGCGCATCTCGAAGCCGTAACGCTCTTTCGTCTCGCGGAGTACCCGGTGGAGGAGTACTTTGGCCTCCGGCAACCAGAACAAGGGCTCGCCGATATTAACCGCCGTCCGCACCTCGTACCAGACATTTTCTGCCAATTCTCTGTTTTCTCTCATACATTATACTCCCGTACATATATATGCGGTTACCAGCCATCCTGCTTTAATCTGGCACGAAAAAAGTGCAAAAAAGATGAAAAAATCGTGGTTGGGAACACGTTAACCACAGATGGCGCAGATGAGACAGATGTCCGCAGATTTTCACACTGGAACTCTCCTCGTCCGTGTTAATCTGCGGTTCTCTGTGATTAAGGCTGTGATTAAATATGCATCTGCGGTTTCCCGTGATAAAGTTTTGTGGTATACTGCCGTTATGTCGATATCTCTGATTTTTGCCGGAAGTCCTGCGATCGCGGTTCCTGCTCTGCGGGCGGTTGTGGATGCGGGGTATCGTGTTGCCGCCGTGCTGACGAACCCGGATGCGGCGAAAAGGCGTTCCGGGTCTCCGGTTCCGACTCCGGTTGCCCTGTGTGCGCAAGAGTTGGCATTACCGGTGATCAAGAACTTCCGGATTGACGGCGGAGTGATGAATACGGTGAAAGGTCTGTCCCCGTCCCTGCTCGTCACGTTTGCCTATGGCGCGTTGTTTCCTTCTGAGTTTCTTGCGCTATTTCCATTAGGCGGCATCAACTGTCATCCGTCGCTGTTGCCGAAATACCGGGGGGCTGCGCCGATCCAGGAGGCAATTCTGAGGAGGGATGCCGTAACCGGCATTACCATTCAGTATCTGGCAGAAAAGATGGACGCGGGGGACATCATCATTCAGGAGGAGATGCCGCTAAACGGCAGGGAAACGACGGAGAGTCTCAGCGCGTGTGCCGCCGAAAGGGGAGCGGCGTTGCTTGTCCGGGCGGTCTCGCTTATCGAGGGGAACGCTGTGAAACAGGTGCGTCAGGAGGAACGGGACACATCCTACTGTGGGAAAACCAGTAAAGATGACGGCCGGATTGACTGGTCGCGGACGGCGGACAACATTGACGCGCAAATCCGCGCCTTCACGCCGTGGCCGCTCTGTCGGACTCAAGCGACTGGGAAAGACTTGCTTGTTCTCGAAGCGCATGTCGTCGGGGGCAGACCCCTCCCAACAGGGACAGCCTCCTCTGACTGGGGACAGCTCCCTCTGACTGGGGACAGCTCCCCCTTGTCGAAGACAGACGCGCCCGGCACCGTTATCGGTGTTGACAAACAAGAAGGCATCCTCGTCAGGACGGGGCAAGGTGTTCTCGCCCTTACCCGCTTGCAATGGAAGTCAAAAAAAGCACTTGATTTTCGGGATTTTCTCAACGGTACGCGAAACTTTGTTGGTACGATACTGAAATAAGGGTATAATAGATTTATTCAGCAGCCCAGTGGCTGGCAGGGGCTTTCCCCCTTCGGGGGACTTGATAATGGATGATTGAAAATGGATAATGGTCGGGGATAGGGACGGGGCGTTGCGGAGGCCGCGCTCCCGCCGAGGGGGTAGCGTAAGACCATGCGGAGGAAAGCGAAGACGACCGGAGCATGGGCTGGAGCAAGGGGGAGACGGGGCCTGTTGCATTTATCTGTGGCGGAGCATTTTTGGGCCCCACACCGTGTTGCCGAAATGCAGGAACGCGCTCAACGTTTCGCGCACGGTATTGGGTGTCCCCTTTTTTTTCTATGGTGAAAGGAAATGAGTATTAACGACGAAAACAGGCAGGAGAGACCTGTCGACAAGGAAAGGGGGCCGGATACGCGGAGCCGGTTTTCTCTCCAGAAAGTAGATGAATTCTCGCGGGAACACGGAAGGGCTTTTCTATTCCTTTGTGTGGGCGTTCTTGTTTTTTCGGGGTTGCTCTCGACGGCAGTCTTTTTTCTGTCGGTACGGGGCCCGGAACAAGTGCTGGTGCCCGAAGTGACGGGAAAAGAGTTGACTTCTGCCCTCCTTGAGCTTCAGGCGAAAGAACTTTACCCGCAGATACAGTTGCGCTACTCCGGCAGTGCCGCCGAAAAGGGCCTGATCCTCGAACAAGACCCCCAGCCGGGGACTATCGTTAAGGCGGGGCGGCGGATACGGCTTGTGATCAACCAAGGGGTGCGGCTTTCGGTAGTGGAAAATGTCGTGGGAAGGACGCTTAACGATGTCCGTATCGAAATAGCGCAATCCGCAGCCTCTGGGTTTGGCCTTATCACACTGAAAGAGCCGTTTTTGTACAAGACCTCCGATGCTCCGGCGGGAACCATTCTGGAACAGAGCCCTCAGGCGGGGACGTCTCTCGGAGGTCCGACGGAACTCACGCTCGTGGTGAGCCGGGGCCCCGATTCCGGCATGAAAGAGATGCCGTCCGTGATCGGTCTCTCGCCTTCGGAGGCGGCCTCACGGCTTGCCGAACGGGAAATCGGCTTCGTGTTTACCACCAAAGAGGCTGCCGAAGACGAAAAATGGTTCGTTGTCAACGCGCAGGACTGGCCGGGGGGGACGCAGATCGCCGCCAACCAAACGGTGAACATCCAGGTTACCCTCCCGGCAAGCTGGAACGGGGGGGAAATCTGCTCGCTCTACTCCTACCGCCTCCCGCAAACGCCTGTGCCGATCTCCTACACGCTCACCGCCATATCCCCGCAGGGCGAGCGGACCGTGCTCATCACCGAAGTCCTGTCGGGCGGCGCGTTCACCTACCCGTATCTCCTGCCGATAGGAACGACCCTTTCCCTCGGCGTTCAGGGCCGCGAGTTACACCGGGAAATCATCGAGGCGCCGTAGATGCAGGACAATGCTCGTTTTATAGTACTTCTACTAAGAAAATATAAAGGGGGATGTCTCCCCCTCGCTACAGCCCTGCGGGCTTACGCTACCCCCTCTGCGGGGGACACCCCCGCAACGCCCCCGATCCCCGCGATGGCTTAGACACGCAAGTGCGGTAGGCGAGCGCACACATGTGCTCAGGCTTAGAGCACTCGTGTGCCCAGGCTTAGAGCACGACCATGAACAGGCTTGGATGGCAGTCGTCGGCAGGCCCCGCCCCCGGCATATTGGTATTTTACAAGGAGAAGCACGTTATCACAAACCTCACCAACAAGTCCGATCCCCAAGCGGTAGAGCGTTACCCGATAAACCTGTTTGTGCGTGTTCGTGCCGTTCGTGGTTATTAACGGTCATTCCCCCCATGCTGAAAATGGGTTATCATAGGAGGCGGTTTTCGCGGGTGTGGTGAAACTGGTAGACACGCCAGACTTAGGATCTGGTGCCGCAAGGTTTAGGAGTTCGAGTCTCCTCACCCGCAATCCACCTGCCGCCAACCTGCCGTAGAGGCAAGAGCGCCCCGCATGACAGGAGAGCCTGGCGGTTCCCCCTACGAGGGCTTGCGATCCACAAATGGATGTATTTCTCAGAGCTATGGAAACCGTGAACAACGAGCGGTTATCCGGCAACAACGCGCTGGTGTCAAATTCCGCTCATTATTCACGGTTATGGCTGATACCAGCCGAGGTCGGGACTACCGGAGACATTGTAGGACAAATCATCATCCTCCCCTGCGGTGGAGTCGCGTTTCTTGTCACTGCTGGGGTTGGGACTGTGCTTGCCGAAACATAGACCGCGTGGCCGAAGCCGTCGTGGGCGGTGTTTTCATCACTCTCCGGCGTATAGTCCGTATCGGTGCCGCCGTAAATTGCGCCGCCGGTCTTGGAAAAGGCGCAGTTGTTTTGCAGATACACGCCGCCGCTCCCGTTGTTGCCCGTGATAGATGTGCTGGTTTCAAGGATGAGATGCCCGCCGTTCACCACGCTGATAAGGGCGGCGAGGTTGTCGGTTATCCCTGTAAAAGTGATGTTCCGCAAAGTCAGGGTAACGCCGTTCCCTACGGTTATGAGGTGACTGCCGTTCGTCTCCCAGTTCAATTCTACTGTTCTCCCTCGTCGTTGATGATCACGTTGGCGGAGCTCGTGTCGTCCACCGCGCCGTTATGCTGGAGAACCAGCCCTTCCGCACCGATGTCCTTATCTATCGCATCCAGTCTTGCTAGTTCTGGTCCTTGCTCCGGGGCCAACAGAAGGGACAGGGAGGTCTCGGTCTTCCTTGCTCTTATCAAATCTATGGCACTATCCTCGACCACCGAGAAATCCCCTGAAAACAAGCCGATCTCTATCGGAGGGCCTTCAGGAACGGGCCCCGGCAGGGTGGGCGAATCTTCTTCGACACTGCTGTCGAGGAAAATACCGAGATCGCGCAAAAAGTCACAGCCGGAAACACTGAGGGTCAAGACGACGAGGAATATCGCGGTCCCGCAATGAGATTTCCTTGCTGGCAACTACGGAGGAGAAACAGCGTAAAACAGATAAAGTATTTTCATAAGTTCTCCTGAATGAGGAATAGTTTGACGTTTGGACGTAAACCCAAACGCTGTAGTGTAGTATATCACATCCACAAAAAATAGCAGGGACATGGGGATGTCCCAGAGCCTCATATTATGGGAGCGGGCAAAGTTTTCCTCTGGCCATCTGTGGCCGGGACGTTTGAGGCGGTCTGTACCTCCTTTTGGGCCGTAAAGCGGACGATTAGCCGGGCGGAGACGCGGGTTTGGAAGCGTTTTTCGCCGAAAAACTCGTCGTTATCGTCATCCCGTCCGAGCGGGGGCTGCCCCAAGACAAGGTGTAGGCAATAGCCGCCGGAATCTTCGTTCTCGCCGACTTTTCCACCGCCGCCCAGTCAAC
>JAIRNN010000234.1 GCA_031257995.1 Spirochaetaceae bacterium
ACGGAGAGAAAAGCTTCATACTGCATATATCAATCGGCGGGCCTTTTGGAAAAATTCTGAGGCCTGTTCCTCCTTATAAGCGGACCCCAAAAAGTCCAAGTTCAACGAAAGCAGTACACATCCGCAGCTCCTGTGATCTTTTTTCATCTTTTTTCCACGTTTTTTGGGGGCACCCGCTTGACAAAAATTTTCGGGTGTGGTATAAGTACGTATCGTCCTGAAAGCTGGGGCGGAATAATGGTATATAAGGGTAAAAGTTGTATATGAATAACGTTTTGTTGTCTGTTAGGTCCTCTGGGTTGCCTGTGTCAAATAAATCTTATCCCCCCTCCCCAAAAAAAATCCCAATATCCTCCAATCCTCAAACGGGTTTTTAGCCCCCTAAACACCCGTTTGAGGCCCTGTTTAGGCCCTTTTCACGGGGTTTTCCCCTCTTTTCAGTCTCCCTTTTTCCGCGTCTCACGGGGTGTCCGTTCGTCGGAAACAGCGCTCATAAACACGGGGCTCTCCTCCTCAAATCCAAACAAAGAAGGACTGCCCGTGGACGGTCTTCCGGTTCATTTCTGGCCCGGTTTTTCCGCCGGGCTTGGGAATGCCGTCATTGAGCGTTGTTTCGGGCGCACGGCCCCATTATAGGGGAAAAAGGGGCGTTAGTTTAGGCGGGGGTGTTCCCCCTGCGGGGAATGGATAATGGAGAATATGTCATTTTCAATTCCCCCGAAGGGGGCGGAGGGGAGACTTCCTCCTCTTATGTAGAAATAAAGAGGAACCCCGAAAACGGCTTGCTGCCTGGAAAACAGTGCCGTGATCGGGGTAGTCAAGACGAGGAAAAGCATACCGCTTTTTCTTTGTCTTGTCCTCTTTTTATAAATGGGGCGGGCTCTGAAAAGAGCTTTGCCCCAGGCTGTCCCGTAGGGGAGGGCTTATTTTATTTTAAGGAGGACTTTTCATTATGAAAAAGTTCACTTTAGTTATGGCCGTTCTTTTGAGCGTGTCATTGTTTTTAATCGGTTGCGGGGATGCGGAAGGCGCGCTCGGTCCGGCGGGGTCGGCGGCTCCCATCTATCTTTCGGGGCCCCAGACGGCCGACGGCATTAACGACGCGCTTGCAAGCGGCGCGCCGGTGGTGTTCGCGGGCGTTACCCAGTCCGACACGGATGAGGTCGTCATACCGGCAGGCAAGGGTGTGAAGCTGGTAGGAACTCCGGCGTATACCGTCAATACTAGCGGAGGGACTCTCGTACTTGGGAACGCGTCGTCTGTCAGCGGAACCGGTACAATCGAAGTCCCGGGCAGCGGTATTCTTATCGCGGACCAAACCGTGCTGGACAACAACGTAACAGGTGTTGGCACCAAAGTTGCGTACCAGACCATTGGTACGGGCGGCACTGTCAGCGGGACTCCCGTAGCGGTGAAGGGTCCTGTTTCCATCACGACTGCCGGAGCAACCGGAACGGCGATCAAAGTCAGCGAAATTGCCGGTAAGACGCTCATAGTATACGGCGATCTTACGGTATCAGACGCGGTAGCCGCAACGGCGATCAACGTGGTGGGCAATGCGACCGCAACGGCGGCAATTACCGGCACTGTGAAGGCAAGCGGGAAGGTAACGTTTAACACGACCGCTCAGACTGCCCTTACCGGCCTTACCGCCGGCAGTGTTGAGTCCGCAGTGAATATCGCGACCACCGGCGACGGCAACATTAATGTGACCGGCGGGCTCAAGACCACGGGTACAGCAACTGTTCTCGTGCACGGAACGGGAACCCTCGATGCGGGCAGCTTAGACCTGGTCGGGGACCTGACCACCGGAACCGGCAGCGTTACGGTAAACGGCGCCTCGGTACTGCGCGGCGCCGTCGCCCTAAAGGGCGCAACCACCTTTAAAGGTGATGTCACCTTGACGGCGGACAAAACGGTAACCCTCTCGTCCAGCCAGGCCGTAAGCCTCGCAAGCGCCAAGTCCATCAAGGTGGGCGCCGATACCGTCCTTTCGGCGAAGAGCGGTGCGCCCGTGGTTCTTACCCCGGCCGGCGCGACCACGATCGCCGCCGCCGCGAAAAAGCTCACCGTGGCCGCCCATGGCCTCACCATCACGAGCGGCGGCCTTGCCGTAGGCGCGGGCGCGGAACTGGCGATTGACACGGTAAGCCTTACCGTTACCGCCGCGGATGCTAGCCTGGCCCTTACCGGCGGTGCAACCACAACCGGCGCGAAACTGACGGGCACGGGCAAGGTCGTTCTGGGCAACGCAAGCATCGCCGGCAGCACCGGCGGCTGGCAGGCGGTCGGCGCGAATACCAGCATAGCGTTCAGCACCGGGTCGGCAACCACTGTTGCAATTACCGGAACGGGAACAAGTCCGAAACTCGTTGGCGGAGCAAGCGCGGGCGCTATCACGCTTGGAACATCTGGCAGTAACTACACGGCGTTGACCGTTACGACGGCGGAAATTGATCTGACAACAGGCGGTTCACTCGTCATTCCGCAGAATAGCACGGCATCCACCGTTGTTTTGAAGGGGGGCACAGCCACGTTAGGGAAGCTCACGCTTAAGTCAGCGAACGAAACTACTAATGTTTCTTCTTCACATTATGCCAAGATATACAAGACTGGTGAAACCGCTAAAACAGCCGGTATTAGCGGCGATGGTATTGTCGTTAAAGGTGTTGCCGACTCAGATGATACTGGCGCTGGAAGCGTCGCGGGCGGTGCTGATGTCACTACTAACGATGCTACCATCACCGGGCAGTCTAGCACTAATGACGTAACATTGGATAACTCAGCCCTATTCTCAGACAGTTAAGTAACGATGTGCCTCCCGGCGCACATCGGAGCCGGGATCAGGCGGGACGGGTAATGGCCCCGTCCCGCCTCACATTAGCCAAATGGCGCGCATTGACGCAAGCTGCCTCCTCGCCCTAAACTTGACCCACAAGATGAAAGAATAAAACGGGGAATCTTCATTCTCCCTCGCCTAAAATGGCCCACCCTTTCTAGGCTGGAAGCACCCCGTTCCAGCCTAGAAAGGGGTACCCGGCCTAGCCTAGGCGGGGCAAGCGGGCCTAGCCTAGGCGGAGGTACCCGGCCTAGGCTAGGCGGGGCAAGCGGGCTTAGCCTAGGCGGAGGTACCCGGCCTAGGCTAGGCAAGAGCGGCGGGCCTAGCCAATCACGCCCATCATTACTGGCCTGAAATGGGCCCCTTTCTAGGCTAGAAGCACCCACCGCTTCCATGCTAGAGCAGCCTACCTTTTCTCGGCTAGAGTGGTCCGCCCTTTCTGGCCTTGATGGTCGATCGGCGAGAGGGCTGTCCCTGATGAAGAGGCTGTCCCCGATGAAGGACCTGTCCCCAGCGAGGGGCCTGTCCCCGCCGAGGGGTTGTCTCCCGATGAGGGGTTGTCCCTGGCGAGAGGCTGTCCCTCATAGAGGGGGCTGTCCCCCGATGAAGGGCTGTCCCCGCCGGGAGCCAAGCCGATGTGGAGAAGGGGGCGTTACGGGGGCGGGCCCCCGTAGAGGGGGTAGCGGAAGACCGAAGGGCTGGAGCGAGGGGGAGACTTCCCCCACTAGTCCTGTCATTTTCCATTCGCGCAACGCATGCGGCTTTTTTTTTCGGAGGGGGTCGGGGAATCCTCCACCTTAATCTTTCAATCGTTATCTGCGCCGGTTTGAAACATCGTTCCCATTATGGTATGCTGTCGGTATGCGGGATGCCGCGTTACTCTGCTATGGCTTTGCCGGCCTCGGACTCATGGGCGGTTCGCTCGCTCAGGCGATTCGCGAAAAGGTTCTCACAAAAGGGACGGGCAGGATTTTTGCCGTTGACCGCAACTCGTGGACGCTGGCGGGCGCGATAGATGCGGGAGTGATAGACACCGGGTTTCAGCCGGAGGAGAGCCGCCGGATGCTGGAGCAGTGCGATGTCGTGTTTGTCTGTCTTTACCCAAAACAAACGATTGAATTTCTTAAAAAAGAGCGGATGTTTTTCAAGAAAGGATCGCTTGTCACGGATATTTCCGGCGTGAAGGGGACGCTTGATACCCATCTGGACGCGATTTTGACCGGAGATTTTGATTTTGTCAGCACGCATCCGATGGCGGGGAGCGAAAAAGAGGGGTTTACCCACGCATCGGCGCAAATCTTTGCAAACCGCAACTATATTATCGTTCCGCATCCGAAGAACAAGCCGGAAAACATCGCGTTTCTCAAAAATCTGATGACGGCGGTTGGGTTTACCCGGATGATCGAGACCGACGCGGAGACGCACGACGCGAAAATCGCCTTTACCAGCCAGCTCTGCCACATCATCGCCTCGGTTCTTGTTGACAGCGCGGAAGACACGAACATCACGTCCTTCGGCGGCGGAAGTTTTGAAGACCTTACCCGTATTGCCATGATCAACGCGCCGTTGTGGACGGAATTGTTTCTGAGCAACCGGGAAAAACTCCTCGACCGGATTGATTCTTTTGAAAAATCTCTCTGCCGTGTGAAAAAGATGGTGGAAGAAGCGGATTACGCGAGTCTCTGCCGTTTGCTGGAAGACATTCGCGCCAAGCGAATCGAGATGGGCAGAAAAGATAAAAGATAAGCGGCCAGCAATTCTGATTTCAAAATCCTATGTTGCGGCGCGGGCGGACCTCCCCTGCGGCCATCTTGGGCCGGGATGTGTGAGGCTTGCCGGAACTCTTTTGGGCCGTAAAGCGGTCGGTCAACCCGGCGGAGACGTGGATTTGGCAGCGTTGTGAGCCGAAAACCGGGTTGTTATTGTCATCCCGGGCGACCTAAGGCTGTCCCACATCAAGGTGTAGGCCGCCGCCCCCGCTATCGGCGTGTTTGCCGACTTGTCTATTGCCTCCCAGTCCGCCTCTTCCGCATCCTCAGGCGGCTCCCCGTCCAAGATCTCCGACTCGTACCGCTCCCCCCAAACGTGCCCCCTCCGTCCCGCGATTATGTTGAACCGCAGGGAAAACGTTTGTTTCAGCAACTGCATTATCAGCGGCAGCATAAAGCCGTTGTCGGGCTTGATGTAAAATATGAGTAGCGCCCCCTCAAGCCTGAGCCCGCGCATCTCAAAGGGATAACGCTTCCTAATCTCGCGGAGGACGCGGTGGAGCAGTACTTTCGTCTCCGGCAACTGGAACAAGGGCTCCTCGATATTAACCGCCGTCCGCACCTCGTACCAAACGTTTTCCGCCAGCACTCTTTCTTGTCGCATATATTATAACCTCGTACATATATATATATGCGGTTGACAGCCGTCCTGCTTTAATCCGGCGCGAAAAAAATGTGAAAAAGATGAAAAATCACGGTTTTGGGCAGACTCACTGTATTAAATGGTCGTGAAATGGCCCGTGATTAAGACCGGGGGCGTTGCGGGGGGGCGGGCCACCCGCAGATGGAGGATTTTTTTGGAGGATGGATTGATTGGGGGGGGGGGATGTAGCGTATGGCCAAACGGAGGGAGGTGTGGACGCGCCTTTAGGCGTAGGTGCGGGCTTATCGGCCGGAGAG
>JAIRNN010000216.1 GCA_031257995.1 Spirochaetaceae bacterium
CGGTTATCCCGGCGGAGACGCGGGGTCAGCTGCGTTTCGAGCCGAAAACCGGGCCGTTATCGTCATCCCGGGCGACCTAAGGCTGTCCCAACTTAAGATGTAGGCCGCCGCCCCCGCTATCGGCGTGTTTGCCGACTTGTCTATCGCCGCCCAGTCCGCCATTTCCGCATCCTCAGGCGGCTCCCCGTTCAGGATCTCCGACTCGTACCGCTCTCCCCACACGTGCCCCGTCCGTCCCGTCCGCGCGTTGAACCGCGCCGAAAACGTCTGCTTCAACCACTGCATTATCTTCGGCAGTTTGAGGCCGTCTTCGGGCTTGATGCAGAACGTGAGCCGCGCCCCCTCAAGCCTGAGCCCGCGCATCCCGAAGGGATAACGCTTCCTAATCTCGCGGAGGACGCGGTGGAGCAGTACTTTCGTCCACGGCAACCGGAACAAAGGCTCGCCGATATTGATCTCTGTCTCCACTTTATACCAGACGTTTTGTTGTAACTTTCGCTGTTTATTCATATAAAAACCTCCATACTATATAAGGCGTTGAGGGGCGGTTTTGCTTTAGCCTGATGGGGAAAAAACGTGAAAAAAGGGAGAAAAAAGATGAAAAAATCACGTTTAACAGCGGATTACATGGATGAGACAGATGAGCCTGTTCCAAAACTCATTTATATTGGGGTATTTCTGTCAGTTGACAAAGCAGAAGGAATTAACCGCGAAGGCGCACGAAGGCGAATAAGGATGGCGTTTGCCGGTTTGATAGCCCGTCGGCTTTAGAAGCACTAGTAAACACTTGCAAAACAGACAAATTGACGGCAGAACGCGAATTTGCCGGTAAAAACCTTCCGCGCCTTAGTACTGCAGCGCTGATGCTTGAATAAAAAGGCGGGGGCCTTTATTGGCACCGCACCATGTTGCATAACCGCGCTAACGCCCTCAATGTTTCGGGCGCGGCATTGGGTGCCTTTGCGGTTAAATTTTTTTTGAAGGTTTGCTGTAAATATGGTTGTTCTAAGATTCGCTTGGGGTTTTGGATCAGGCTCAGATGAAAAAATCACGTTTAACCGAGAATTACACGGACAAGACAGATGACCGCAGATTTTCGCTCCGCATCTTTCTTCATCCGTGGTTTTTTGTGATGTTATCTCATCCGTGGTTCAACACGCCGGGCAGAAAGCGGTCGTCAATTTTCAAGCCTCCGGCCGTGCAACCCAGTTTCCGGTCTTTGCGCCGGGCACCGTGGTAATCGGAACCGGCCGTTACGCAGAGACCGAGATTGACAGCTATCGCCTCGTAACGTTTGCAGGCATGAACAGTCGCGTTGGGATGCCATGCTTCAACGCCGTCGAGTCCTTTGTCCTTAAGCCCCTGCAAAACGGCGGGGATTTTGCCGATGGCCACATAGAGCGTGGCCGGGTGGGCAATGACGGCGATGCCTCCTGACTCGTGGATCGCCGCCACAGCCCGCTGAAAATCGACGCCGGGCTTTCTCACATAGAGCGGCTGACCAACCCCCAAGTAACGCTTAAACGCGAGCTCCAATGTTTTTACTTTATGGTGACGGATCAGATAACTCGCGAAATGCGGCCGCCCCACAGACATCCTTTTCTCACCGGCGATCGTGAGAATGTCGTCATAGACCGCCTTCGTGCCAAACAGACGGTTCATCTTGTTGAGCATGGCGAGGTTGCGGTTCTGCCGGATCTGTGAAAACTCGGCCAAGAGACCGGTCAGGGACGGAGAAGGAGAGGTAAGGCCGAGCCCCAGAAGATGAAACTCGCCACGGGGCCACTCTATTTCCAGTTCCACGCCGGGAATAAGCCTGATGGGACGATCCAGAGCGGCGGCGGCTTCCCGCGCTTCGGGAATCCCATCAATCGTATCATGGTCAGTCAGCGCAATGGTGTGCAACTGTTTTTCCGCCGCCTCGTGTATCAATTCCGCAGGAGAGAGCGAGCCGTCCGACACGGCAGAATGAGTGTGCAAATCTATCATTTCCAACCTGTGATTAATGCCGTGAACAACGAGAGCTTTTACTTAATCCAAAGAACGGAAAGCCGTTCCGAGTGTTCCGCCGCCTCAATGTCGCTATACTTGGTTACAATAATGGCGGAAAGGCTTTTGGCTGTAGCGCAGAGAAACGTATCCGCAAGGGACATGGCGTGGCTGACCTTGAAGCGGGCGGCATCACGGGAAACAGCGCGGGTAACGGTATCAATGACGCCGAGGGGAAGGTCGTCCACACTCCTCATGATTTCCCCGGCTGTTTCCATGCCGTCGTCCCTGATAAGGCCGTAGTATACTTCCGTCAGGTTAACGACGCTCATGCGGATAGCGATTTCCCCCGTCCCGGCGCGATCAAAAAGTTTTTTTACCCTAATGCCTTCCGGCTCTTTTTTGATACAGGCAAGCAGAGCGCAGGCGTCGAGGAGGTAAGTCAATCCTTGCCTCCGTCTTTGTGAAACATTCGCCGATACTTCGCTTCCTCAAGCGCTTTGTCCTCTCGCCGCATTTCAATCAGGCGGTCGCTAGTCAGGCGGATACCCAGCCGCTTGCCAAGACCCCAGCAGTACTCGACGGCCTCTTGGGGAGTCCGTTGCCGGGGGGTCGTTTTCTCCTCCCGGTCCTTCGCGAGAACAATGACCGTAGCCCTTTCCCCCGCCGGGAATTCGGAGGGGATGTCAAAAGTAATCCGGCGGCTAGCCGGTATTTCTATCGTTTGTTCGATAACCATAGGCTTATTCTACCATAAAAACCGGCTCGCAACAATGCCGTCTGCCGTGGGGGCAGCAATTCCGATTTTGGGGAAATTTAAGACAAGAGAGGCTGTTCCAAAACCTCAAGTTTTGAAACAGGCTCGAAAATATAAAGAAGGGGGAAGTCTCCCCCTCGCTCCCGTCCAAGCTCAAAACTTGAGCCGCCCTCCGCTACCCCCTCAGCGGGGGCAACCCCCGCAACGCCCCCGCCGCTCCTACACCAACTCATACACTTTGTGGCTTGGGATTGGTTTTGATAAGCGGGACGAGGCCAATCCCCGTCCCGCCAAGCCCAACGCGAAGCGTTGGGCTTGGTAGTTTCGGGGCTGGAGCCACGCGCTCATCTTACCCCGAAACTCCATGCTTAGCCTCCAGCCTTCCAGCCGGCGTTGTTACTGCCATCCGCATTGGTGTTCCATGTGTAGGCGGTGTCCGTCGCGGCCGTAAAAGTTTTGTGACTGGCATCATAGGTAAGGCTGGTACCAGCGTTATCATAGAAGTTTATCCCGCTGTAGTGCCACAGGGTCGCGCCCGCCTTCAAGATCACCTTGGGTTCCTTGTTCGTGGTGATAGCCCCGTCCGTTACAACAGCCTGATTATCTTTATCGCCTTTGCCCAGAGACAGAACAGCGTCGCCCGCTTCCACAACATTTGTCCCGGTTCCGATTATGCTGTTGGCGGTATCGTTCCTGATCACGCCGCCTGACTTAACGGTAACCTCGCCGGTGTGCGAGCCGGATGCACTGCTGTCCACGATGTATGTCCCCGACACAACAACGTTTCCCGACACGGCAACCTCACCCGCCACGGTAAGGGTCTTCCCAGAGTCGACCGTAATCTTGTCCTTTGTCGTAATCGCCACATTCGCCGAGATAGTCAGCGTAGCGTCCGCCGATATGGTCACAGCCGCGCTCGTCGTCGCCGCGAGCTTATTCCCCTCCGGAACGCTAACCTCAACAATCGTGCTAGGCGCGAGCCTCGTCGTTACTTCGAGTGTGCCGCCGTTCCCCACATAGACAAGCGCCGCTCCGATAGCAGCCGCATCGAGTGCCGGTATACGCCAGTGCCCCGCCGATTGCCACCTTGCCGGTACCGAGAACCGTCGCGGCGGATGGTGTCGCGCCGTCATTCACGGAAAGCGCGGTCGCAACCGTAAGCGTTCCGGCTTTCAGCACATGGACGCGCCCAGTCTCCTTAACCGCGACCTTCCCCGCAGATGTGTCCAGCACCGCATCGGCCTCCACGTAGACGATGCCCTCAACCGTGAGGTCCTTGCTGCCGGAGTCGGTCTCCAACGTGGTGCCGTCCAGAATGTAGACGACCTTCCCGTCCGGAACCGTCAGTACCGTAGCCAACGTAACGCCCGTCTTGTTGTGGAGCCCGATGGTGGTAACATCATCATCGGCCGGGGCTGCCGTCAGGTCCGCCTCGTCAGCGGCCACCCTGTCAAAGTGGATCACCACGGCACCGTCTGCGTAACGGTCTCCGTGTCCGTCGGGCAACCGATTAAAACGAATGACACGCTCACCAGAGCGGCCACAACTAAAAAGAACTTTTTTTGCATAGAAAAGTCCCCCTTCAAATAAAATAAGCCCTCCCCTGCGGGACAGCCTGGGCTTTCGCCCATGTATAAAAAGAGGGCTAGCAGGCAGTCAACTATGGGACTGTGGATAAAGTCTCTTAAGCTTTATCCGGGCATCGGCGGCAGTAAAACGCCAGTCTATGGTCCGTGCCTTTTCGTTCCGTATGGTGTTCCAC
>JAIRNN010000310.1 GCA_031257995.1 Spirochaetaceae bacterium
TGAACACCGATGACATGGATGGATACGGATTCTTCACCCTATGATCCTCTTTATCCGTGTTCATCTATACTGATCTTCGTAATCTGCGGTTTTCTGTGATTAAAGCCGTGATTAATACGTGGTTTTAGGGGTGAAACCCCTAGGAGAGGGGGTAGCGTAAGACCCTAAGCCCGCTTGCGGGCGGCGGACTGGAGCGAAGGGGGAGACTTCCCCTTTTTTTAATTTTTTCTAAAAATTCTTCTGGACGAACCGCGCAATCTGGTGTATACTGTGAGGCAAACATATAAAACACGAATGGAGGATTTATGGGGTATTCGATCGGGAATGTGCGGAATGTGGCACTGGCGGGGCACGGCGGGACGGGAAAGACGACGCTTTTTGAGCGGTTGCTCTTTGCGGCGGGGGTCATTCAGAAGCCGTTCGAGGTTGAGAGCGGCAAGACGGTGAGCGACTGGTCGCCTGAGGAGGCGGAGCGGAAGAGTTCTGTTCACGCGGCGCTGGCATCTTTTGAGCGGGCCGGGAAGAAGGTCAATGTGTTTGATACGCCGGGAGCGTCCGATTTTACCGGAGAGGCGATTTTAAGTTTTCGTTCCTCCGAGTCCGCGCTGCTGGCGGTTGACGCGAAAAATGGGGTGCAGATCGAAACCATAAAGCTGATGAGAAACCTTGACGAGCGGAAGAAGCCGCGCGCGGTCGTGGTAACGCGTCTCGATGAGGAACGCGCCGATTTTGGCCGGGTGATAGAGGATATTAAGGAAAAGTTTAAGGTTGACCCAGCGCCGTTTGCGATTCCGATGGGCGCGGGGCCTGACTACAAGGGTGTCATCGACGTGCTGAACGGGAAGGCGTACTTTGCCGGGGGTGATGAGGTCGAAAAAGAGGGGGCTGTCCCCGGCGAGTACCAAGCGGCGGTGGATGCGGCGCGGGAGAAACTGATCGAGGCGGCGGCGGAGGGCGACAACGAGATGCTTGAAAAGTATCTTTCGGAGGGGACGTTGACCCCGGAAGAGATGCGCACAGGGCTCATCGAGGCTTATGCGCATAACCAGTTTGTGCCGATCTTTGCCTCTGCCGCCGTGAAGAATTCGGGGCTTATCCCGCTGCTGGACTTTTTCGCGGGGATAGCGCCTGGTCCAGTCGGGGCGCAAGACGTGCTTGTGCTGCCCGACGGGAGCCAAAAAGAGGCCGCCGTCACGGAGGAGGGCGCGTTTTCCGCGTTTGTCGTGAAAACATCGTATGACCAGTTTTCAGGCAAGCTGTCGTTTGTGAAGGTCATCACCGGGAAGCTCGTACCAGAGTCCGAGATGTTTAACGTGACGGAAAACAAGAAGGAGCGGGCCGGAAAGCTCTACACGGCGGTTGGCAAGAAGCTGTCCGAGATCAGGGAGCTTGGCGCGGGAGACATCGGCATCATCGCGAAATCGCCCTCGCTCGAGACCAACGACACGGTAAGCGGCGGGGCGGCGTTGCCTGAGGGGGCGCTCTTTCTCCCGCTTCGTCTCCCGGAACCGGTTCACTCGGTGGCGGTGAACGCGGTCCAGAAAAAGGACGAGGACAAGCTGGGCGAGGCCCTGCTCCGCGCCGCCGAGGAAGACCGGACGTTCCGCTACAACTTCGATGCGGAGACTAAGGAGACGGTCATCTCCGGTATGGGCGAGTTGCAGATCAACATCATCCTCGACAAGATCAAACAGAACCAGAAGATCGAGATCGAAACGCGCATCCCCAAAGTGGCCTACCGCGAGACGATCACGAAGAAGGCATCCGCCGAGCATACCCACAAGAAACAGACGGGCGGGCATGGTCAGTACGGCAAGGTCGTGCTGGACATCGCGCCGTTGCCGCACGGCGAACATTACAAGTTTAACAACGCAATCTTCGGCGGGGCGGTCTCGAAGGGCTACATTCCCGGCGTGGAGAAAGGGGTCGCCGAGGCGATGGCGCGGGGGACGATGGCCGGTTACCCGGTTGTCGATGTCGAGGTAACGATCGTTGACGGCAAGGAACACCCGGTGGATTCGTCGGAGTTGGCCTTCAAACTTGCCGGACGGGGCGCGTTCCGCAAGGCGATGGCGGCGGCGGCGCCAACCCTGCTTGAGCCGATCATGAACCTCATCGTCTTTGTCGAGGAAAAGTATCTGGGCGACGTGATGAGCGGTCTTTCCAGCAAGCGCGGCAAGATCATCGGCCAAGACGCGATTGGCGGCGGCATCGTGGAGATCAAGGCCCAAGCCCCGGCAGCGGAACTCCTTCGCTATTCCATCGACCTGCGCTCGATCACCTCAGGCACCGGCTCGTTCAGCGTGGAGTTTTCGCACTATTCGCCCATCTCCGGCCGCATCGCCGAAGACGTGATCAAAGCCTCTCCCTACATAACCCAAGACTCCGACGACGAGTAGCCCCGCAGGGGCTTTCCTTGGAGACGGCGCAATGAGAGAGGGCAGCGTTTCTCTGCGGCGTTGAAGGCGTTATCCCAGTGCCGCTTTTATTGGTGCCGCACCGTGTTATAGGAATAGTAAAAACGCGCATATCACAATCCTAGTTGTGACTTGGCACAACCGTTGTGCCCGTTTCGTGTGCGGCATTGGGTGCCCGCAGAGGAGTAGCGGAGGGTGAAGCATATATAGACCTGTTGAGACTGTCGAATTTCTATTATCACTCAAAAAACATAGCCATTTCATGCCATAAAACATGCTTAAAACGCACCGAAATGACCATGTTTTTATTATCAAATTACTTATTCGACAGTCTCGTTATGCGAAGTGCCCACATTTTTTATATTGCAAATAATTCTTCTTGTAATTTTTTTTTATTATATTTTTTTTCTTTATTTTCATAAAATATTATATTAAATATATTATTCAATTCATTTTCAATGCTTAACGAATCTTCATTTGCTTCCTTTAATAGACTTGTTCGATAACCCTCCACTAACTACTTAATTCAAAATCGCCCGTTCAAATCTGAAGTGCGAATTTTCGCTCTGAAAAGACCTCGTGAGGTGTCTGACAGCCTAAAGCCTTACGGGGACGATGAGTATCAATAGATACTATTGATTTTGGCAAC
>JAIRNN010000009.1 GCA_031257995.1 Spirochaetaceae bacterium
CGCCCTCCGGCCGATGTGTCCACGCCTATGGCGCGTCCACACCTCCCTCCGTTTGGTCATCCGCTACCCCCTCTGCGGGGGTCAACCCCCCGCAACGCCCCCGGATCATCGCCGGGCAATTTTTTGTGGATCTGTAAATGATGGTTTCATGCCTAATGGAGTATATATGCGATCTAAACGTGAATTGGCCAAACACATTTGGTACAAAGTCCAGACATCGGTAAACATCAGCGATCCCTTGTTCCGGAGGCCGGGACGCTCCTCCACCGCATACTCCGTGAGACGAAAGAACGTTACGGTTTCGAAATGCGTGGGTTCCAGCTTGAGGGGGCGCGGCTCACGTTCTACATTAAGCCCGACGACGGCCTCCAGTTGCCGAAGATAATGCAGTGGATGAAGCAGACGTTCTCCGCCCGGTTCAACGCGCGGACGGGGCACGTTTAGGGCGAGCGGTACGAGTCGGATATCTTGTGGGGTGGGCCGCCTGAGGGAGCGGAGGAGGTTGACTGGGCGGCGGTGGAAAAGTCGGCAAAAACGAAGATTCCGGCGGCTATCGCCTACACCTTGTCTTGGGGCAGCCCCCGAACGAATGGGAAGGCAAAAGACAACCGTCTTTCGTTGGAGATAACCCCCAAACCTGCGTCTCCGTCCAAATAACGCCCCCGGCCTTAATCACACAGCCGGTTCATCACGCAGTCGAGACCGGTTCATCACGAGGGTTGTGATTAGGCTGTAGTGAGTAACACAACCGACTGGTTTCGCCTGTCGAAACGGACCAATAAGCAGGCGCGATGACCGCTACCGGCCGGAAGTGATGGGTGCTGCCAGCCAGAATGGATGGGCCTGTCCCCCGCACGAGACAGTCTGCCCCGTCCTTTATGGGACGGGGCTTGGCGTTATTCCTATGGAACAGTCTGGATGGTTAAGGTGATATTGCCGTTGGGCGTGCCGGTCGAAAAGTCCGAACCCGTCCAGCCCTTGCCCCGGAAGCCGTTACCCCAGCAAACAGTGATGGTGTCTACAGGCGGATGACTCGTACCCTGTCGCGCCGGAGGGAACCTTGACAGTAGCGGGCTTGGCTGTGGTGACTTCGTTGAACGTATTCTTCCCCAGCGTGGGGACCGCGCTACCCAGTATAACGGTAAGGGCGATGCCGCCGGTATTGCCGAAGACGAAATCGCCGAAGGATGTTGCCTCCGGGAAGTTCACCGTGGTTAGGGCGGTACAACCGGAAAAGGAATGGTTGTGGATAGACGTTGCCTCAGGGAGGCTCGCCATGGTTAGAGCATCACATCCGGATAAGACGCGCTCGCCGAGGGTCTGTGCCTTCGGGAGGTTCACCGTCGTCAGGGCATCACAGTTGACAAAGGCGAAATTGCCGATAGACGTTACCACCGGGAGGTTTACCGTCGTCAAGGCGTCGCAACTCGAGAAGGCGTTTTCGCCGATGGACATTGCCTTCTGGAAGTCCACCGTGGTCAGAGTATCGCGGCCGAAGAAGGCAAAGCTGCCGACAGTTTCCACAGCGGAGCTGCTGATACTGGTAAGGGCGGTAAAGTCCTTAAAGCTTGATTCGAACGAGGACATTTCGCCTCCCGGCTTAATGCTTTTCGCTGTATTGGGCAGGACTAAGGACACGATCTTGCTTTTTCCCATGTTGGCCGTGCCGGGGTCGTATTCTGTGCCGGACATAGTACAGGCGGACAAGTCCGGCTTGACATATCTACCCGCACTCGCTGTCTTGCCGAGGATGTTCGTCCAATCATTTGCGAGATTGGCCGCTATCGGCAAGGGAATCGGGTTATCGTCGGAGCATCCGCCTGAAGCGGCGGCTAGGTAAGCATCAATCTCGGCAACGGTGAAGATTTTGACCACCTCAACCTCGCCAAACTTGCTCCCGTCATACATTGGATGTTGCCGTTACCGTGAGCTTCGCCGCCGTCTCGTCCGCCGCGACAGAGAGAACGCCGCTTTCGTTAATCGCGCTATCAACGGTGTTGCCGGAAGTATCCGTTACCGACCATGTTATGCCTTGTTTTTCCACAGTCAGCGCAAACCCTTCCGCCAGCGCGAGATATTGCAGACTGCCTCCCCGGTCAACGCTTGCCGAGGCGGAAACCACACGCACGCCGATTACCGTAGGGATTTGGACGACCACCGATCCCTTGATCTGCGGATTCTCTCTCAAGCTCGCTATCACGATGAGCACCATCGATGTTTCGCCTTCCCCTACGGTCAGATCTCCCTGATTGCCCATTGATTCGATCACACTTGCTCCATCCAATCCCAGAACACTCCAGCCCCACGGGCCCTCTGTTACCACACCGTTACTATCGGTTGATGTCGCGCTGAACAGAGGCACAAGCTCTCCTCTGAGGGCGTTATCGTTGCCACCATCTCCTCGTCCGATTGGCTTGAACCGACACGCATTATCGGCAGCCTCATATCATCGGGCGGCTTACGTGCCGGAGGTGCTATCAGCCGCAGCACGATGTCCAGGATGCCCTCCTCCTCTACCGATCCCAGCTTGATATAGAACACGGACGAGCCGTCGCGCCGATAGCCAGGATCAACCAGCCCCGCATCCTGGCCCAAAAACGCTGGTTCATAGACGGTACCCTGCGGGCTATCCAGCGTGATCTTCAAGACCGTGTACAGAGGTTCCCCCGCAGTTCCCGCTCAAACTTCGGCGTGACGGTCGTCGGCCCGCGCTCCACGCTCAGGGAACGTAACTGACCGGCCACCTCGGAAATATTAGGCAGATTCGCTTCCGTCTCCCACAGCACCCACTCTTTCGCCCCCGCGATCTCCGTCCACGCCGTACTCGCCGCGATCACGTGATCATTCACATAACCCCGCATCTCCGCATCATCGTAGTACGAGACGCACAGCGCGAAAACACAAGTGCCCGCTATCAAAGCCGTCGGAAACTTTTTCATAACGAACAGTATACCACCCATTTATGATAAAGTACAATTTTAGCCAACAGCCGTGGACCAGTGCTTCCACGCAGAAAAGGCCGAAGCATTTATGCGCGGTTCAGAGGGGACAGGCTCACTTGACATAGCTGTTTCCCCATTCTATGGTATCGTTTATTGTATGTTTTCCAAATTGCCGCCGGCAACTTGCCGGACGCTTGCCGGTGTTCCGCGTATTATCGACGAGATAGCACCCATTCCGGCGCGGTTCCGCAAAGATACCGGCAAAAACATCCGGGATTTGTCGGAACTGCTTACCTCTCGCCGCCCGTCTCTGACCGGGCACTACTTAGGGAATCCCGCACGTCTTTCCGCCTATCTGCGTTACTTTTTTCCGTGGAATCTTTTTCGCCTGTGCAAGCTCTTTGCCGGAGAAAACGCGCCTTCGAGAGAAGGCGGGGTGGAATTGCTTTTTCCCGAACATAATCTCAGGCCTGACGTCCCGATCCTCATCGCCGATCTTGGTTCCGGCCCACTGACCCTTCCTGCCGCGCTTTGGATTTCAATGCCGTCTCTGCGCCGGGAAAAGATCGAGTTCCGCTGTTTTGACATTAACCGGCAGATTCTCAAGACCGGAGAGCGGTTGTTTGCCGGGATAACCGGGGAAAACATCGGCCGGGAAACGCCGCACTGGAGCATAAAGACAATCGCTTCTTCGCTGACGGAAGCCCGCCTCGAAAAGAAGCAGACCCTGGTTACGGCGATAAATGTATACAACGAGTTGTTTCGGAAACTCAACGCGGCCGACGGGGACGCGCTTGAGACATTCGCGGACGGCGAAGCGGCGCGGCTCTCTTCCTTTTGCGGCGAAAACGGCGCGGTGCTGATTGTGGATCCGGGTGTTCCGCGAAGTGGCGAGTTTATCGCGCATATACGGGACGCTTTCATCGAACGGGGCTTTTCAATTGACGCGCCGTGTACCCATCAAGCGGACTGCCCGATGAGGACAAGCAAGACTCAAAACCGCGCCGCGAAATGGTGCCACTTCACTTTTTCGACCCACGAAGCGCCCCAAGCCCTGCACGACCTTTCCCGCATGGCGCGTCTTCCCAAAGAACGCGGCGTGTTAAGTTTTTTGCTGGCAAGAAAGGGCGCGGCCCAGAGAAGCGCAATCCCAAAGCGGAACCCCATTCGGGTGATAAGCGACGCTTTCCCCCTGCCGGACACCCGTTACGCGCGTTACGGCTGTTCGGAAAAGGGACTGGTGTTGCTGGCCGGTAACCGGGCGGAAATCGAATTGCTGCGAAGCGGGGCCGTCATCTCCGCGCGTATCTCAGGGGCGGAACCCCGCGACAAAAAAAGCGGCGCACTCGTTTTGGACGCGGCCTCTGCGTGTCGCGCTTAAACGACATCCGGCCTTATGGCGATCTATAAGAAAATCATATTTTGTATTCCACTGGAAAATGTCCTTTTGGTTCATGTTCTTTGCCGCATGAAAATACAGTGCGCGAAGGGCATCCGTTTGTGACGAAGCGGCTTTCCCGAAAATGGCGTTGTCAAAAATGGAACCCGAGGCTGTTTCAAAACTTGGGGTTTTGAAACAGGTTCACCCACTATTCCGCACGAATGTCCTTGTGGGCGGACGGCAGATTAACCGAAACATCGCCGAGTGCAAGCTCGCTCTCATCGGCCCGCTCAAGAAAGTTAAGACAACGGAGGAAAGTTGTCTTCCCAGACCCGGACGAACCGATGAGAACCTGCTTTTGTACCCGCAAATCCACACCGTTTAACACATGGTTTTGTCCAAACATCTTGCGGACGTTTCGAACTTCCAGCAACCCCCTTCTCTGCCGCATCCATAGGGAAACACTGATTAACTTGACGTTAATCCGCATTTTCCCAAGACATGGTCAACAATATATCCTAGTAACAATATAGTTATACTATAGAATGATACAAAAAAAGTGTCAAGCGGTATTAATGAAAACCGGTGAAAAAACAGGATAAAACCACGAAAATTTGTAACTATTCAGTCGATCAATGAAACCCAAGGAATTAACCACGGAAGGCACGGAATTACGCGGAATTTTACTCTGTAATCCTGCTTTTCCGCGTCTTGTCCGCATTTTCCGTGGTTTTTATTCCTGATTTTCCATGCGACTGAATAGTTACGAAAATTTTTCATAACCACTAAAATCAGCACGATCAAAGCAAAAATCCGCATAGATTGTGGTTAAGCTTATTTGAAACTATGCTTCTTTTACGGTGATTGTTGATTAAAAAAGTAAACGATATTGCCCTTCCTCGTATTCGGGATCACGGTAACTGCTGCTCAATCACATTTCACCACAGATGACGTAAATGACACGGCTATTCCGGCTCATGCTTCGGCGCGAACTCTGCGCCGCGCGTTGTTGATTTCCATTACCTTGGTGAGGATTGTCGCGATCGCTTGCCAGTACAGCATAGGGATAATGTCGCCGATTTCGACTTGCGCGTAGATTGCGCGGGCGAGGGGCTTGTTCTCCACGATGGGCACCCCGGCTTCCACGGCGAGGCGGCGGATCTGGTGGGCCATCTCGTCCTCCCCTTTGGCAAGGAGCATCGGGCCTTCCATTTTGCCCTGTTCGTAGACGATGGCGCAGGCAAAGTGGGTCGGGTTGGTGATTACCACGTCCGCCTTGGGGACGGCCTCGCGCAGGTTCTGCGACATGAGCTCTCTCATCCGCGCCCGTATCCGGCTCTTCACGAGGGGGTCGCCCTCGTCCATCTTCCGTTCCTCCTGAAGCTCAAGGCGGCTCATCTTCATCTGCTGTCTGAACTGGTACCGCTGAAAGAGGTAGTCCGGCACGGAGAGGATGAGTAACAGTATGCTCGTGGTGATGAGGAGTTTTGCCGCGAGTGTCGCGACGGTCGTGATGCCGAGCTGGAGCGAGGTCCGCTCCAGGTTCATTATTTTCTCGATGTCGCCGGATATGATGATGTAGGCTGCCACGCCGATGATGCCCATCTTGAATATGGACTTGGCGAGGTTGTAAAGGCCGTTGAGCGAGAATATTGTGCGCGAAAAGTACTGGCCGAAGTGCGGCACGATCTTCGAGAAGTCGGGTTTGAGCGGTTTGGTGGTGAAGATGAACCCGGACTGTACGAGGTGCCCGAATACGGCGGCAACAATGGCGACGAGCAGGAAGGGCAGCGTGAGTTTGAGAAAGTACTGGGCAAAGACGGCGGCGATGATGCGGTCCTGAGCGGCATCCCACTCGGTTGCGCGGGTGAAGAAAAACCGTACCATCTCGACGCAGGTCTTGAGCATATAGGGCGCGAGAAACACGAGGCACAGCGAGGGGAAAAGGAGTCCCAGCGCGGCGGTCAGTTCTTGGCTCTTGGGGACGCGGCCTTCCTCAACGCGGGCGCGGCGTAACTTCTGTTCGGTCGGCTGTTCGGTGCGCCCCTCATCCTCCGGTCTCGCAAACCACTGGAGGTCGATGCCCCACAGGGGCTTTTCTTGGGGGCGGCGTGATGGGCGGGCGCGGCGGGCGCCCCCTGTGGGGGCGGGGATGCGCTCTCCGCGTATCGGGATGGGGGGCGTTGCGGGGGCTGCCCCCGCAGAGGGGGTAGCGTAAGACCGCGCGGAGGGCGGCACAAACCCCGTAGGGGTTAGTGCTGACCGGAGCGCGGACTGGAGCGAGGGGGAGACTTCCCCCTCATAAAACATATTCAGCGAAAGCGCGCTCATATCTGCCTCCCTGTGGCGAGGTACCAGTTTTGGAGGACGGCGAAGCCCGCATCGATGACGGCAGCAAAGGCTTCGATCATGAACGGGAGGGTGGCGTAGATGAGGACGAAGGCGACGGTGATCGATAGGGGAAAACCTTCCGAGAGGATGTTGATGGTCGGCGCGGCTTTTGAGATGAGGCCGGTGGTGAGGCTGGTGAGGAAGAGGGTTCCCAGTATCGGCAGGGAGAGGAGAAAGGCATTGATGAAGAGTCTTGAGAGGCCGCCCAAGAGCATGGTAACGATGTGGTCGCGACCTTGTACGAGGGCAAGGATCGACAGGGCCTCAATGGATCGTTGGAAGCCGCCGAGAAAGAGCTCGCGCAGTCCTCCGATGGCAATGAAGGTGAGCATGGCGACAAGGCTCAAGTATTGGCCCATAAGGGGGTTTTCCTGCTGGGAGATGGGGTCGAAGGTTTCCGCCGCGCCGAAGCCCATCTGCAGCGAGAAGAATTGTCCGGCGGTGGAGAAGGCGGCAAAGACGAGGTTCATGAAAAATCCGGTGATGATACCGATCACGGCCTCCCCGATGAGGAGGAGTGCGAACCGGAGTCCGAACATCACATTGGCCATTGTACCCGGCGCGGCCGCGGCTTGGGCGAGCAAGGGTTCCCAGTCCGGCATCTGTGTTACCGGAAACACGGCATACGAGAGCAATCCCGCCAGCGCGATCTTGGCGACTTGAGGAACGGATTCTTGTGAAATTAACGGCGCGGTCTCGATGACGGCCAGCGCCCTCGCCACCACCAGCAAAAACGCCGGAGCCGCCCCCAGCACTTCGCTGAGGATTCCCGCATCTATGATATGTCCCCTCCCAATAACGTTTTAAGTGTCGTTTTTCTTGTCTATAGGGGATGATTGTATAGGAGGAAGGCGGGGGTTGTCAATAGCGCGCATTGCCTCATAAATAATCTAACCCAAAAAAGGACTTGCCTCAAAATAAAATTCTAACCCAAATACACCCCGCATTGCCTCATAATTAATCTAGCCGAAAAGGGGCTGGTTCCACACGAAGGCGTTATTTTTCCGTCCGCTGTCACTGCGGCTTGTATGTCTGCTTTTTCAGACAGAAGACGAACAGCATGCTTCCTGTTGTACCCGGTCAATTTGATGAACTGGTCAAGCATGATTGTTTTATCTTTCCTGCCTGCCCTGCGGCACTCCCCTTTGATTTCCCGCGTTACCGATTTCTTTTCACTCATTTGTAACCCCGTTTGGGCATCCTCCAGATACCCTTTCGTTTAATTTAGGTTACCTTTTCTTTCTGTCTCAAACCTGGCCTTTCGGTTACATTTTCGATGTCTCACTGCGCCCCCTTGACAAAAATTTTCGGGTGTGGTATAAGTACGTATCGTCCTGAAAGCCGGGGCGGGAATGTTGTACAAAGGGTAATAGTTGTATATGAAGGAAGTTTTATTGTCTTTCAGGTTCTCCGGGGTTGCCCCTGTCAAATTTCCCCCCTCCAACTCACACGGGCTTACGCTTACCCCCTCTCCTAGCAGGCAGTCAACTATGGGACTGTGGATAAAGTCTCTTAAGCTTTATCCGGGCATCGGCGGCAGTAAAACGCCAGTCTATGGTCCGTGCCTTTTCGTTCCGTATGGTGTTCCACGC
>JAIRNN010000029.1 GCA_031257995.1 Spirochaetaceae bacterium
CGGGTTATTCCGGCATTATTTTTATAGTATCGCCGGTTTTCCGCTCTGTCCGTTCATAGAATCTCACGGTATTCTTTTGTCCGCACGGCAAACAGGGTAAAACTCGACATTCGGCCTATTACATCGAGGCATACTACAACCGGATACGCCGCCATTCGGCACTTGGCTATCTGGCACCGGTAATGGTAACTTTGAAAAAATGGCTTGGCTTATTGTCCACCTGACGGGGGCCAGTCCAAACTGGATTGCGAAATAGAAGTGTGGTTAAACTTCGGTAACCGCCTGGATAAAGGCATCGATTTCCGCTCGGATACGTTTTAAGAACGAAATATCTTCAATGTTGGCGGGGTTTTGGGTTCCGGCGTAGTCGGGGTAGTGGGCGAAGAGAAAGTCGTTTGTGTTGAGGAGGGCGGCAAGTTCAGTGCTGGAGGCCTTTTCCTGTCCGCTGAGTATGTTTCGGATACGGGTTAACTCGAAGCGGATTGTACGGGTGAAGGCGGTGGCGGTTTCTCTTTTGGCGGGGGAGGGCGGCGTTACGGCGGAGATGCCGTTATGTTGTACGGTGAGAAACAACCCACGGTATCTTCGCATAACGGGGTCTTGACGAATAGGTTTGCCCCGGTCGTTGACGGCGGCGAAGGTGGACGAGCGCAGGGCGGCCTCGACGGGGAAAAGACTGTGCAAGTGGTCGAGCCTTCGCAGGAGTTCTATATGGCCGGGGCTGTCCCGACAGTGGTACTGATCAATGGTGAAGGCGAAGTCGAGGCCGTGGGGGACAATTATGCCTCGAAAGAGACAATTGGCGAGGGTGTAGGCGGTGATACCTACGTTGCCCAGTGGGGGTATTTCAAGCGGCAGAAGGCCCCGCAATCGGTCAAAGATGCGGAGGGGGGTCCACGGGGTAAAAAAGAGGTAAGTTGGGCCATCGACGCAGTCCGCTGTCACCGGGAGGGCGGACATATCCATCGCGAGCGCACGGGCGGTATCCCGGCAGCCGATGAAGTCCCGAAGGTTCCAGTGCTGGGCTTCCAGCGTAACGGCGAGGCTGGCTTTTAAGCCATGGGAACGCAGGGCGGGCAATGCCGTGTCCACGCAGACGATAGATCCGCCTGAATAGTCCGTGAAAAATCGGTCGAGCGATGGCCCCGCGCCGAGTACGTGGATGACGCGGCTCGCGGGGACAGGCCCCTCCGCCGGGGACAGGCCCCGCGCCGGGGGACAGGCCCCATCTCGTGGGGACAGCCCCCATCTCGTGGAGACAGCCCCCTCCGCTGGGGACAGACCCCTCCACTGGGGACAGTCCCCTCCGCTGGGAGACAGGCCCCTCCGCCGAGGACAGGCCCCTCCGCCGAGGACAGGCCCCTCGCCGGGATCGGGGGGCGTTGCGGGGCTCTCCCCGCAGAGGGGGGTGCCGGAAGACGGCGCGAAACTACAAGCCCGGACGGGCTTGTAGTTTCGCGATGGCTGGAGGCAGGGGGGATGCTTTCCCCCCTTATCGTTTTCTTCCGATAAAAGGCGAAAGGTCTCGACGGAGGGCACGGTTCCCAGCAGACGGAGGTTGCGGAGGAAGTTCAGCGCGTAGCGGCGGCCCAGTTTCATGAGGGTGGCGGCGTTTTCCCATTCGAGGGCGATTTCGCGGCGCAGGATTTCCTCGATGTTCCGGTAGCGGACGGGGTGGAGGGCGGCAGCGGACGAGAGGTCGAAGCGGACGACCCGGCGGAAGACGCGATGGCCCCATCGGGCAAAGACTGCGGCTAACACATCGTCCGTTGGATCGGCGGCCAGCGCAAAACGGGGATGTCTCGTGAGGTCTGGAGGGAGATGGCGGCGGGTAAAATCGGCGAGGGGCGGCTCGGTCTCGACGCACAAAATTGCCGAGGAGGGGCGCATCGTGTCGAGGAGGCGCGGAAGGCCGTAGCCGAACAGCGGGGACACGCAGAGATAGAGGGTGCGTTCGTCTTTGGACAGGGCGGCGACAAGGCGTTCACAGGCGGTGGCGGGGTCTCTGGTCGAGAGAAGGGCCTTGCCTTCGTAAAAAACCGCATAACCCCGCTTGGCCGGAACCACGCGGGGTGTGTCGGGGGTCATTCTTCCCGGTAGAGTTTCGCGAACACTTGGTCAAACCGGTCTTTGAACTTTTTGTCTTTCAAGAGGATGCCGCTGAGTCCGGCATCCACCGTTTCATCGTTGTTGACAATACCGGCATAGTAGTTTTCGATGGCGGTACGCGCCTCATCGTCCAGGCCGGTTTCGCCGCTTCCCCCCGTTTCCCCGGTGGGCAGGAGCACCAGCACGTTGTCGCCGAGGACAATCGGACGGGAGGGAACGCCGACAGCCGTGGAAAACGCCGTTTTCCAGAAGTTCTCGTTGGTTGCCGCACCGGAGAGCGCGTCAACCGCATACGAGCCGACCGTCGCGAACACGCCGGCATCGCCGTAGTTTATCGGCAACGGGCCGATGGTTGACTTCGTGATGTTTGCCTCATCGCAGGCGTTGTCAAAACCGATGGTTTCGGCGGCATCGTTAAAAGTTTCCGCCTTGGCGATGAAGTAGTCTTCGATGATGCCGCGTTCAAACCCAAGCAGATAGGAGCGGGCCTTGTCTATCGTCGCGGTATCGTCCCCGTCCGCCTCACGCGCGTCCTCCTCGGCCCGGAAGAACGCCCACCCTGATGGCACTTTTACCACGCCGCTTATCGTTCCTTGAGGCAACGCCACAATAGCGGCGCGGGCCTCCGCATCGGGTATCTCGCTTACCAGCTCGTAGGCCAGCTTCGACCCCATGTCGCCGCCGCGATCCGCGTTGCTGTCGACAGACTGGCTGCGGGCCGTGTCTTCAAAGGCCGAGGTACCAGCCTTGATCTGGTCGAGCACCTTTTGCGCGTCCCGCTCGCTTGAACTTATCGTGATCTGGGAGAGATGAACCGTCTTGAACAGATCCTTGTGGGCGTTTATATAAGAAGAAATCTCTTCCGCCGGATAGTCGTTGATAGAGAAAGCGGCGATGTCGAACGTCCGCTGCCTCTCCGCCATATCCGCGACAAACGCTTTTTCCCCATCCGCGATAAGCGTACCGGAAACATCGGCAAAGTAACGGGTCATGATCAATATTTCCCGCACTTCTTTCCAGTAACGGGTCCTCGTGGCACTGTCAAGCGCGTTGTAGCGGACGGCAGAGAACCGCCCGTTCTCCTGAAAAGCGGGCAGTTGGGCAACGGCTTTGTCGACCACCGCTTCAGGCGGCACATAGCCTGAGAGTCGCGCCTCCTCGATAACCGCCGTGCGCGCCGCCGCCATATCGAACGCCTGCCGCCAGATATACCGCTCAAACCCAAGCCCGGTAATGCCGCTGTACATACGGGCGTACTCTTCCCGCACCTGATAAAAATAGTTGTTGGCCGCATACCGTATCGGGGCCTTGCCGTAGTAGCCAAAGGTCGTATCAAACCCCAACCCCCCGGCTTCGGGGACAATCGCCGGAACCAGCACGAACGCGACAATCACAATAACCAGCACGATAACCGTCCCCACGAACACAAAAGGATTCGTCTTGAACCGCTTCTGGATCTCCGTCTGCGGCTTCTCCGGTTTCGTTGTTTTTCCAATAGATGCCATAGGTTGAGTATAACGGGAGCGCGGTTAAGTTACAAGAGGGAGACCGTCTGCGCCTTTCCTCATTGACAGGCTCTAAGTGGTTGTTAACGTGTTTTTCTGGCGTGGAAAACGCTGATTGACTTGATGCCAATCCGCGTTTCCCTTGGGCCTATTGCCTCACGCGGGACCAGTTCTCAACATCGAAAATATTGCCGCGCACATGGAGCCACTCGTCCGGCTTGATATTGAAGGTGTTTTTCGCGTGTTTGCGGATTTCCCAAAGATGGGTGGTTGTTATCGTTACGCCCTGATCTTTGTTGGATACGAGGGGTATCCCGGTGAACGGATTACGGGGGGGGGGGGTCACAATTCCATCCTGCGTCGCCAAAATGGGCGCGTCCGCGTTGGTCATAAACGCGCGGTCGACAGGCAGCGATTCTCCCCGCATACCGGGCGCGTCAAAATCTTTTACCAGCATCATCGCCCAATACAACTCCAGTCTTTCCCGGTTTGGCAGCCTTTTCGCGTTTTTTTGCACGGCAAAGTCGAAGCCGTGGTCGGAAACGATGATGATTCTCGTGTTGTCGTAAACGCCGTTTTCCTTCAGAAACCTGAACCATTTCCCCAAAAGAACGAAGGCCGCCATATTCGCGTGAAACGGCTCCTCGTTGGCAAAAGGTCCGGAACCTCTATTGGTTACAACCGTTACCGGTTCATACGAGGGCGCTTCAAAAAATGCCGAATCATGGGTCAATTCGTTGTTGAGTATGATGAAATTACGACCTTCTTCCGCAACGGCGGTAATCTCAGGCAAAGCGGCGAGCGCGGTGTAGTTATCTATCGTCGTTGTGGATATGAGGTGGGTCGCGTCGGGCAAGAGATAATCGCCGTTGTCATAACAAAAATTCCTCAGCACAAGCGGGGCAAACTTGAAAAAAGAAAACCGGACAAGGCCGGCTTCCAAAAGCGGGGAATAGTGGTTCAGATTGAGATCCGGACGTTTGGCAAGATAGTAGTCCGTGTAACGTCCGGTGATATTTTCCACATTTATGCCGGGCTCGTTCTCGTAGGCGCGCGGATTCACCAGCGGCTGGTTGCTCACGGTAACGCGAAACCCGTTTTCGGCAAAGAGTCTCGGCAGCACCATCAGGGCCTGGTCGTGTCTGTCCGCGAGCGGCACATCTTGGTTTTTCTGCATCTCAAGCGGCGTGTACTCATAGCCGCCGTAAAGCCCCGGCGCGCCGATGAGCGTATGCGACCCGAAAGACACTGTGTTGGGGTAGTACGTAAAGCCCGCAAACGAATCTGCCAACTCCGGTTTTTCGGAAAAGATAAACGGCACATACCCGGATATGCCCCGGTCAAGCATAATCAACAGCACGTTTTGCCCGGTTTTGGAAAACGTGTAGACCTTTTTCAAGTCTCCGGCGGATGCGGCGGTCTCCTGTTTCACAGGCGAAAGTTTCGCATATTCATCCGCGATTTTGAAAACGTTGAACCCGCCCAGCAGGAGAAACGCGATCACCGTGATGTTTTGCAACGCGGCGAGGAACCGCTTCCGCCGTGAAAACAGCAGAAAGACTGCCAGTCCCGCCGTGAAAACCAGCGCCGGTATATTCACCACGGTCATAACCGCTGATGACCGCACCTCGTTTGAGAAGCGCAGGTCGGGCGTGAGAAAGCCGTAATAACCCTGAAACACAAAGGTATTCACGGCGGCGATATAACAAAAGACCGTCATACACACGGTAAGGGCGGCCCGCGCCGTCCGGGAGCATAGCGCGTAGAGGCCCGGCGCCCAAAAGAGAAAAATCCCGGCGGACTGCGCCAGCGTCAGGCCGATAAACGGCAGCGGCGAGGCGTAGGGGTCGAGAAAGGAGAACTCAGCCACCGACGAGGCGATCACCGTGGACGGCGTTACCAGTCCCGCGAGCAGAAAAAGCGCCGCCGACGCATAGACAAACGTCTCCGTCCCGCCCGCCGCGGCGTTTTCAGCGGTCAGGCACATCCCGCCGGGCCGCCATGCCGCCGTTTTGATCCTGCGGGCAATCAGCGGAACCGCTGCGGCCGTCAGCAACGCGAGGGAAAGGATGACCCGCTTGTTCAACGCGCCTTCGTGGAAGAACAGCGCGTATCCCGAAACGACCAGGGCGATGGCGCAGTACGCGATATAGACAACGCGCCCCGCATACTTCGTTTTTTGCAGAATGTTTTTGACAAGCGAAAAAAACGTGTTGCACGTCCAGTAGAGCGCGAGCCCGGCGGGCGCGTTGTAGAGCAGCAGCAAAAAAACGGCGGACATCCCGTAGAGTTGCGCCTTGTCTTTCGTTCCAAGGTTTTTGGCGTAAATCGCGCCGGAAACGACGCTTACCGCCGTCATCACAAGCGGCAGAACGTTGACCGGAAAAGAGCCGATGTGAAAAGCCGCGTCGCTCACGCTCAAGTCCTTGACAAAAAGAAACGAAACGTTTTTCAGATCTTCGAGGTTCGCGATAAAGTCGTAGGCGGCGATGAAAAACGGAAGCTGGATAATGAGGCCGAGACTGCCGCGCAGCGCGTAAACCGGATGATAGCCGTTCTGCCGATACCACGCCGTCAACACCATATACCGCTCGTCCCCCCGGAACACGGCCCTGATCTTGTCGGCCTTCGGCTTCAACCTTTTCTGGACGGCGCGTTCCGCCTGCTGGTGCCGCTCGGCCATAAAATACAGGGGCAACGTCAGAACACTTACCGCCGCGCTCACCCCGACAACCGCCGCCGCCGGATCGCGGAAAATCCGCCACACAAACAGATAGGCCAGCTCGATGACAGCCTTGAGCGGAAATATGATAAGCGTATAAAGAACGTTTGCCATACGCAGGTTCGTCTATCATAATACAGACAAGCGGGGAGGGTCAAGTTCCGCAATTTTACTTTTACAAAGATAACCATATAAATTTGGGCGCATTTCAGGCGCAAGCGTCTGAAACCGGGCTATCCGCTCCAATAAAGCCGCATTGCGCCGGGCGGCTTTATTCCGCTTCTATCCCTTGCGCGGCTATCTTTACGGCGGCTGATGAGAGGATTCTGCGGGGTTTTAGGGGTGGCAGCCCCTAGGAGAGGGGGTAAGCGGAGGGCGAAGACCGGAGCGGAGGGGGAGACTTCCCCCACCCCATAAAAGTAAAATTGCTGGTCAAGGCTGCCGGGCGCGCATCGGTGTCTGGACTGGATTAACCACAAAGGCGAATAAGGATGTGCGGCGCGAATGGGAGATTGGCGGTTTTACAGGCGGGGTGAGTCTTGTTGACAAGGCTCACCGGAATAGAGAGGTTTGCGGTGGGAGATGAGTCTGTCGATAAACCCCTTATTCGCCTTCGTGCGCCTTTGCGGTTGAAAAACTTAACCTTACAGGTAGTAGCGGGGTGCGCCCGAATTAAAAGTAAAATTGCCGAGGCAAATCCAGAAAAACTCTTGACAACTTTCCTTTTGTGCGGCATACTATTCTCAAACATGAGGGATGAAAAATCAGGATGCGGAACTGAGAAAACCGCTTTATAAGAAAATGAAAATAAGGAGATTCTAATGAAAATAGGGCTATCGGTTGTTTTTATCGTATTGGTTTTGGCGGGTTGCGCCTCTGTGCCTGCTCCGACACCGGAGCAAAATACCCTGGTAACCGGCAAGTTTTTGCTTAATTGGAATACCACGGATAAAATGAGCGGAGGAAACGGGAAATATCAGGTTGGTTTGGGGGTCTATTTCCAGAATAATCAGACCGGTAAAGTGATTTCCGCCTCTACTCAAAAAGACGGATGGTTTGTTACACGCAAACTGGCTGGCGGGGATTACACCATCCAGAAACTTTTCATACAGCAAGAGTTGGGAAACGCGATTTATCAAATGACATTAAACGGGCCGTTTCCCGTCATCATCGAAAACGGGATAGTAAACAATATCGGGGCGATACAAATAGATATAGGGAATGAAAGGTATTCGCTTAGAGTAGTCGACTACGATACCGTAAAATACGATTTCCAGAGTGAATTTCCTGATTCTGAATGGAATTCTTACGAATGGAAAAATACCAATATCTTTGCTTCCGGAAACACTGATTAATTCCTCTATGGTTCATGCGGCATCGGGTTCCGGCCGGCCTTTTTCGGTATTTTTAGCGCCTTTAGGGGGTGAACAATTCACTCGTTATTGAAAATCCCGGCGTTCAACGATTTTGCTTTTATGCGCCGGGGACTTTCCCCCTTTGCCCCCTTCGGGGAAACGGATAATGGATAATTGAAAATGGATAATCGGCCTATCGACCGGAGCGCGGACTGTGGGCCGGGGGCCGGGGCCGGCTCATTCCGGCTATCTGCCGCTTGCGGGTCAAGTTTAGGGTTGAATACGGGGGCTGCCCCCGCAAAGGAGGATGCCGGAAGACGGCTCAAGTTTTGAGTTTGTACCGGAGCGATAGGCCGGCAATTGCCACGATTTTCCCATGCCGAATCGTTACAATGGCCCGCAGATTACCCGGTCATCTGTAGTCAATCGTGATTCGGCCGTGATTGAGGCCGCGATTGGGGGCTTGTGGTTGAGGCGGGGACAGACCTCTCTTGAGGCCATCTCTGGCCGGAAGGCTCGAGGTGTGCTGAAACCCCCTTTTGGGCCAAGATCCGGGTCGGTTAAGCGGGCGGAGACGGGGATTTGGGGGCGGCTTCGAACAAAAGCTGGTTCCACCTTGACTTTGCGTTTTTACGGGGGCTGCCCCAACCCGCCCGGTACGTTATAACTTCGTCAAGGGGCTTTTCCGCCTCTGCGTCCACCGCCTCCCAGTCCACCGGCTTCGCCCACCCAGTCGGTTCCCCCGGCAATACCTCCGACCCGTACCGCTCTCCCCACACGTGCCCCCTCCGACCCACGATTATGTTGAACCGCAGGGAAAACGTTTGTTTCAGCAACTGCATTATCAGCGGCAGTTTCAAGCCGTCATCGGGCTTGATGTAAAACGTGAGCCGCGCCCCCTCAAGCCTGAGCCCGCGCATTTCGAAGGGATAACGCTTCCTAATCTCGCGGAGCACGCGGGCGAAAAGGGTTTTGGCCCACGGGAACTGGAAGAGCGGCTCACCAATATTAAGGGCCGTCCGCACGTTGTACCAGACATTTTCGGCTAAAATTCTTTGTTAGCGCATACAGCATACTTCCGTACCGTATATAAGCAGTTGCCAGCCGTGGCGCTTTAATCTGACACGAGAAAAGCGCGAAAAAGTGTGAAAAAATCACAAGGACCCACAGATGAGCGCGGATGAATGCGGATTTTCACGGATGAGCCTGATTCAAAGCCTAACGTTGCGTGTCGGGGTAGAGTTCCCCTGCGGCCCTCCCCGGCCGGAACGCTTGAGGCTCGCTGCAACCCCCTTTTGGCCGTAAAGCGGACGGTTATCCGGGCGGTGGCGCGGATTTGAAAGCGTTTTTGGCCGAAAAACTCGTCGTTATCGTCATCCCGTCCGAGCGGGGGCTGCCCCAAGACAAGGTGTAGGCTATAGCCGCCGGAATCTTCGTTTTCGCCGACTTTTCCACCGCC